>JAJYJF010000269.1 GCA_021796375.1 Chloroflexota bacterium
CGAGCCCACCGCCGCCACCTTCACCCCGGAACAGCGGGAAGAGATCATTCAGGAGGCGTTCGACGAGCTGAAGAAAAAGCTGGAGATCCGCGAGCTGGCGCAGGAGAAGGTGCAGCTCCGCCGGGAGAAGCGCGCTGCCCTGGAGAAGATCGTCGCCATCTTCAAGTACGGTCCCAATGTGATGAAAGATGGGCAGGGCTATATCGCCGTCCGCCAGGCTCTGACCGAGCGGGTGTACCGGTCCAAGTCGCTGCTGCAATTGATGGAAAAGATCACCGACAACGACCGGGCCATGATCCGCTCCGACGCCGGGCTGCGCGCCCAGCTGAGCGCCGCCCTGGCCAATGACCCGGAGGACCGCAAGAAAATTGTGGGGATCCTGGGCTTCGACCTGCTGGATCCCACCGGGAGGACGCCCGGGGCCGTCGAATTCGTCGGCGGGGTGAGCGCCGCCGACGGCGCCGGGCTGGATACTGCGGCGGTCGCGGCCCCTCAGAAGGATGGAAAGCTCGATTACGGCGCGCTGATCCACCAGTGGGCGGCCACCTTCGAAAACAACTACCATACCTTCGCCCATGACGTGGCCCTGGTCGGCGCGGCCAAGAGTACCGGCCGGGGTCTTTTGAGCGCGGCTACCCTGGGCCTGAACAAGACCGTCCAAAAAAGCAAGCCGGACACGAAAGCGATGCTGGTGACTGCCTACCGGACCCAGAACGCCCTCCGGGCAGCGGTAGAATCCGACCCCAGCAAGCCGGCCAACCCCGAAACCCTGGTTCAGAACCAGATCAAGCTCATGAACGATCCGAAGATCCTTCCGGATGCCGGCAAGATCAAGGATCTGGACCCGTCCCTGCGCAACTTCTTCGAGAAGGGCGAATTGATCAGCATGGACCGCCTGGTGGAGCTGGGGATGGGCACCATTGCGGCAGACAAGGCATTCCTGCTCGAGATCGTGCAAAATGCCTCCGCTGAAGACCTGATCCGCGAGTACTCGGACATCGAAAGATACTACCAGGTCTTCGGCCAGTTCGAGCAGCAGGTTGGGGCGATCCAGAAGGGCGGCCCGGACGCCGAGATCCAGGAGCGCTTCGCCCGGCTCAAAGACCTGCAGGCGTTCCTGCTGGCGTATACCCCGGGCGTGAGTGTCAGTTTTGTCCGGCGCCTGGAAGAATCGAAGCGGGTGCGGGCCGATACCCGCCGGGCGGTCGTGGAAGAAATCCAGGGGCGCCTGGCGAACGCCTATGAGAGCGACCCGCGTTTCCGGGAGAAGATGGACCAGGTGCGCCGCCAGATCGCCGAGCTGGATCAGCGCGAGAGCACCCGGGTGAAAACCGGGCAGGGGACCGAAGCAGCCGTCGACCTGGGCGGGCTGACGCTCGGCCTGACCGGCGCGGAGAGCCGCGCCAGCTCCGAGCAGGTCCAGGAGCAGACCCGCATGCAGAACACCCGGGCGCTGCGCGGGCTTGCGCTGCGGCGGGGGTACGTCATCGGCTCTGGGCTGAAAGCCGGGATGATGGAAAGCCGGGCCGAGTACCTGGGGGCGGGCCGCTCGATGATCGGCGCCCGCGCCGGCGGATCAGAACAGCGGGGCGCGCAGCGGGGCAGCGTGGATGAAGCCGAGGCCGACCTGGGCTCGAAGGAGCTCAAGCTGGCCAGGTCGCGCGACGCCCTGCGCCTCGCCCGCGAGATCATCGCCAAAGAGGGCGAGGTCAACCGGCTCCAGGTGGAGAAGAATGCCCTGGACGAGACCTACAAAGAAAAATACGCGGGATATTCCCTGGCTCAGGGTGGAGAAGCGAAAGACAAGCTGGGCGGCGAGCTGTGGGAGCTGCATGACAAAGGCGAGAAGCTCGAGAAGGATATCCAATCCCTGGACCAGCAGGTCCAGGCCCTGGAGCGCCGCATCACGGGGCTGATGAAAGCCGTGAATGCCGGCGTCCCCTCCGCCGACCAGGCCACGCCCCCCACCATCCCGGCCCTCGAAGCCAAAGTGTACGACCTGACCCAGGCCGTCGAAAGCGCCAGAAAAACCGCTGACATGGCCCGGACCAACCAGCAGGGTGCATCGTCTGCCTCCGAGATGCAGCTGTCCGCGGCGGTCGGCGAAACGGCTTCTGCCCGGCAGGATTACGACAAAAAGGTTGCCGCGTTCCTGTCTTACCGCGAAAAGGTCAAGACGGCGGTCCGCATTATCATCCAGGTGCTGATCACCGCGATCGTCATCGCCGCCACGCTGGGCCACGGGGCGCTCGCAACCATCCCCTTCTGGGTGGGCCTCATCGTCTCGATGGCCGCCACGGCCATCGACGAGATCGTCCAGACCGCTTATGATCCGGAGCAGATGACGTTGCTCGAGGGCGCCTACGAGATCATCTCCAGCGCCATCGTCGGCGCGATCACCGGCACCGTCGGGATGGGGTTGAACGCGATCCCGACCCACCTCCTCGGGTTGATGAAAGCCCCCGAACAGATCCTCGGCTTCGCCACCTCGCCCGGGACGCTGCTCGACACGGTCGTTCAGACCGGCTACCAGCAGGCGATCAAGCAGACGATCGGGCAGATTGCCGGGAAGATCCGGGAAGGGGTGCGCGTCTCGCTCATGACAGGCGACAGCCAGAGCGACATCGAGAGCAAATTCACGGCCGCCGCGTCGCTGCCCTCCCTGTCGCTGACGCTGACCAGCGCGCTGAACTCGAAATTCTTTACGCCCAGCACCAGCTCCGCGTGAGTCTCTGGCAGAAAGCCGCCGGCCAGTGCCCCATAAGGATCATTGGATGAGCGGCGAAGAAACTTCGAGGGTAATTGCGGGCCAGCGTTGGCAGGATAACCAGGAAAGGGTACGAGAGAGGTTCCGCCCATGGATCAGATACCGCCCGAGGTTCGCCGCTCGATCGCTGAGCTTTCCGCCGTCCTATCAAACCGGCGGCTGCCCGTGCACATCGCGGCGGCCACACTGCCGGTCCCGGAGGAAATCCGGCAGGCGCTGGGCTTCTGGTACGAGCATATCCCGCTGGTCTACGAAGCCGCCGGTGAGACCCTGCCAGGCTTTTTTGTCTCGCTGGCAGCCGATCTCAGCCATGTAACCTGGCACGCCGCCGGCGAGACGCCCCGCTTCAGCGCCTGCCTGGCCTACTACCTGGATGAGATCGATTTCCCGGAAGAGAACCTGGCCGACCTGAACCAGGTCCTGGATACCTTGCAGCCCTCCCGGCTGGGCGGCTGGATCACCGGGCGCAAGGATTCGTACGACCTGGGCTGGTACCTGACCCCGCCCGGCGGCCGGCTGGAGAGCGCGCTGCCGCTCCTGCCCGAAAGCCCCGACCTGCACCGGCTGGCTGGCTGGGCGGAGCGGTATGGGGTGAGCGATTGCGTCCGGCTGGGGCGCTCGCTGGCCAGCGACGAGCTGCTGAGCGAGGTGGCGCTGGAAATTTCAGCCGAAACCCCGCGCCGCGCGGTGGAGATCGGGATGCGCCTGCTGCCCGAGCTGGGCCTGGCGGACCCGCCGGATGAAATTCTGGAGGCTGCCCTGCGCCAGACCCAGGCAAATATTTTCGCCAGCCTGTGGCTGGGCCAGGGTGGTGCGGTAAAATTTGGATTGCTGCTCCCGCAGCCGTCGACGGAGCTGGTGCTTCGGCTGTGCGACGCAGCCGGGCCAAGCCACGAAAACGAGCTGGCGATCTTTGAAGCCAGCCTGGGCAGCCAGGGCCCGGCGTACGCCGAGCCGCAGCAGCTGGCCAGCGGCTGGGGGGTTGAGCTGCACTACGCCATTCAGGGCGAGCGCTAGGCAGGCGGTTCCAGGTTCTCCTCTCTGCGCCCGCCGCCTGCGGGCGCAGCGCGTATCCGGATAGAAGGCCCTGAGAAACCTGATCATCGATCTGTGAGGGTGCGGGTATGGAAATGCAAACGATCTGGAACGATATGTTCGTGCTCGGAGTCCCCGTGCTGGAGAAGATTCTCCGGCCGATCATCATCTACATCATGCTGATCGTCGGGCTGCGCCTGGCGGGCAAGCGGGAACTGGCCCAGCTTAACCCATTCGATCTGGTCGTCCTGCTGACGTTGAGCAATACGGTCCAGAACGCCATCATCGGCAACGACAACTCCGTCACCGGGGGGATCATCGGCGCGGCCACACTGCTGCTGCTCAACTACATGGTGGTGCGGTTCGTCTCG
>JAJYJF010000270.1 GCA_021796375.1 Chloroflexota bacterium
GTGGGCACCCTGGATATTGAAAGAGCCATCCAGCGCGGGGAGCGCCATTTCGAGCCCGGCGTGCTGGCGGCCGCCAACCGCGGGCTGCTGTACATCGACGAGGTCAACCTGCTGGACGACCACGTGGTGGATGTGCTGCTGGACAGCGCCGCCATGGGGATGAACATCGTCGAGCGGGAGGGGATCAGCTTCAGCCACCCGGCGCGCTTCATCCTGGTGGGCACCATGAACCCGGAAGAAGGCGACCTGCGCCCGCAGCTGCTGGACCGCTTCGCTTTATCGGTGGAGATCCACGGCATCCGCGACGCCCGCGAGCGCATGGCCATCATGGAGCGCAACCTGGAGTACGAATCCGACCCGGATGCTTTCCGCGGGCACTGGATGCAGAAGGAGCTGGAGCTTTCGCACCAGATCGACACCGCGCGCAAGCTGGTCGACCAGGTCACTTACACCCGCCGCGACCTGCTTTCGATCGCCGGTCTCACCGCGTCGATGAACGTCGACGGGCACCGGGCCGACCTGGTGATCCTCAAGGCAGCTCGCGCTCAAGCCGCGCTCGAAGGGCGGTCGGCCATCACCGACCGGGATATCGCCCTGGCTGCCGAGCTGGCCCTGCCCCACCGCATCAAGCGCGGGCCTTTCCAGCAAAATGAGATCGCGATGGAAGACCTGCAGGAGCGCATCAGCCAGCTGCAGAACCAGGCCCAGAGCAGCGCTCAGCCGGAACCTGTCCCCGGCGAAGAAGAAACAAGCAGCGAAAAAAAAAAGATCTAAAGAATACTGAATTAAGCGACCGTTCGCCCGAGCACGGCCAGCCTGAACCCAGCCAGCAGCAGGTCTTCGATGACCGCAACGCTTTCTGGTGGGACGGCGGGCAGGTGGTAAAGCCGGGCGAATCGTTTGTTCCCCGCCGGTTAGATACCCCGCTCGATAAAATGGTGCGGCGCAGCGCCGGAAGGCGCTCGCATACCCATACCGACCGCAAGCGCGGCCGCTACATCCAGGCCCGGCCTTCCAACGGGGAGGCGTACGACCTGGCATTCGATGCCACCCTGCGCGCGGCGGCCCCATTCCAGCGCCAGCGGGCCGACCTGCGCAAGCGGGTGGCTTTTGCGATCCGCCCGTCGGATTACCAGCGCAAGGTCCGCGTGCGGCGGTCGGCCAACCTGGTCCTGTTCCTGGTGGACGCATCCTGGTCGATGGCCGTCGCCGAGCGGATGGCCGCTACCAAGGGAGCTATCCTCTCGCTGCTGACCGACGCCTACCAGCGCCGCGACCGGGTCGGGCTGATCGTCTTCCAGAAAGACCGCGCCACCCTGGTGCTCCCGCCCACCAACTCGGTCCAGCTGGCCCAGCAGGCGCTCGGCGATATCCCGGTCGGCGGGAAAACCCCGCTATCCGCCGGGCTGCAGCTTTCATATGTCATCCTGCGCCGCGAGCGCACCCTGCATCCGGACGTGAACCCGCTGCTGATCGTGCTCACCGACGGCGCCGGCAACGTGGCCCTCACCGGGCTGCCGCCCCAGCAGGAAGCCCATCACCTCGCAGACCAGATCGCCGAGGAGAAGTACCGCGCGGTGGTGATCAATATGGAGCACGCCGCTTTTGATCAGGGGCTCGCCCAGGCGCTGGCCGACCACCTCAAAGCCCCCTGCTACAGCCTGAACGAGCTGAAAGCGGAGAACCTGTACAGGACCGTGCGCAAGGAGATGAATACCAACCCGGCTCCCGCTGACGAGCGGCGGGGGATTTAGCGATTCCATCTGGGGGAGATGAAAATGAACTTCGGTTTTATCCTGCCGTCCGGTGATGCGCGGGCGACGGCGGACCTGGCCCGGCTGGCTGAGAAAGCTGGCTGGGATGGCTTTTTCGTCTCGGAGGCGGTCTGGGGGATCGACGCCTGGGTCGCGCTCGCGGCTGCGGCCATGCTCACCCGGAGGATCCGCCTGGGGACGATGCTGACCCCGCTGCCGATCCGCAAGCCGTGGAAGCTGGCCAGCGAGACGGCCACGCTGGATAACCTCTCCCGCGGGAGGGTCATCCTCTCGGTCGGGTTGGGGGCTGTGGATACCGGGTTTGGCAACTTCGGGGAAGAAACCGACCGGAAAATTCGCGCGGAAGAACTAGATGAAGGCCTGGAGGTGCTCACCGGTTTGTGGGCTGGCCAGCCTTTCAAATTCGACGGCAGGCATTACCACATCCAACCGACCGGGTTCAACCCGCCCCCGCCGCCCGTGCAGCGCCCGCGCATCCCGATCTGGGTGGTGGGCGCCTGGCCGCGGGAGCGCTCCATGCGGCGCGCCCTGCGCTGGGATGGGCTCATCCCGACCCGCATGTCCGCGGCAGGCGAGCACCTCCCCGTTCGCCCGGAAGACATCGTTCAGATGCGCGAGACCATCCGCGCCAGCCGGCCGGACGCTTCCGCGTATGATATTGTGATGGAAGGGAAAACCCCTGGAAATGACCCCGAACGCGCCCGGGATCTCCTCCAGCCGTGGGTTGAGGCGGGAGTGACCTGGTTTAATGAGGCCATGTGGGATGAGGCCGACCCGGCCAGAATCCGCGAGCGCATCCTCCAGGGCCCGGCGCGGTTCAGACCGCTTCGACGCGCTCGATCTCGGGGAAGAACTGCTTGACGGTCCCCGCTACCCAGCCTTTCAGCGTCACCGGGGAGAGCGGGCAGTTCAGGCACGCGCCCCCCAGGCGGACTTTTAATACGTTCTCCTCGAGGCTGACCATCTCCACCGAGCCGCCGTGGTACTGGGTGATGTACCCGTCCAGCTGGTTGATGAGCGCGCGCAGGCTCTCCTCGACGGTATAGGTCTGGTTTCCATTACTGGCATTCATCGGACTATCAGCCATCACCTTTCACCCTCCTCGGACGGTTTTCGCCCGGTTCCGTTCTGGGTCAGCATGGTTACCACCTGGCTGTGCTTGTAGGATTCTCGGTCGGCAACGGCGCTGGCCAGCCGCTCCATGAGCGCCTCCCCGGTATCCGGGTCCTCGGCGCATAAGCGCCGCAGCGAGCCGCCGCAGATCCGGAAGAACTGGCTGTCTTCGAGGCACACCGCGCCCGAGGTGTAATTTGACCGCCCGAGCGCTGCCGACCAGCCCACGATCCCGCCCGGCTTGACCCGCGTGACGACCATGACCGGCCCGTCATAGGCTTTGTACCGGATTTCAACCTCGCCCTTCACCGTGACGTACAGGTACTCTGCCGGATCTCCCTGCTCGAAAAGGTAGCTGTCTTGAGCGCCGCTGCAAAGGTCTACCAGCGGGAGGATCTGGGAAATCTGCCCTGCGCTTAAGTTGCGAAAAATGGAGAAGCGGACCAGGTCTTGCGCCAACATTTGAACCATCTTATCCAAACGGGTTAAGACCTGCTAGTGGCAATCTTCCTAAAACCTATGACGATTATCCTATCTGAAAAATCCTAAAATTCCGCCCCGGCGGAGCCAATTCGCCGCACGGATTCCATCGTGTCGCGGCAGGTTTCAGCGCATTCGCGGAGCAGTTCGCCTTCCGGGCACCGCTCGCGATTTTTGAAATCCTTTCTTGAAAGGTTATCAATCGGGCGTGCGCCCGGCAATGGGGAGGCACCTCTCCGGCTGGTAGGATTATCCCTAATTAAATAGGGCTATACTGAAAGCATGGTGATAGAAGCGGAATTGGAGGTCCTCCGAAAGCTGCCCTTGTTCAAGGATCTGAATGCCCTGGAGCTCTCCGCCATCCTGGAGGAGAGCCGGACGCGGCGGGCAGAAGCAGGCGAATCATTCTTCCTCCAGGGGGATCCTGCCGGCCACATCTACCTGCTCAAAGAGGGCCGGGTCAAGCTCAGCCAGGTCACCCCGGAAGGCCAGCAGGTCATCCTTAATGTGATTGGTTCCTGGGAGCTCTTCGGCCTGATCGGCTTTACAGAGAACGCAGTGTACCCGGTCAGTGCAACCGCCGCGGCTGACAGCCTGGCTTATTCATGGGATCAGGCAGCTCTCAACCGCCTGGCCAGCCGCTACCCCCGCCTGGCGCTCAATGCCATGGGGTCCATGGCCGGCCGGGTGAGCGAATTCCAGGAGCAGATCCGCGCCCTGGCAACGGAGCGCGTCGAGCGCCGGGTGGCGCGCGCCCTGCTCCGCCTCGTCCGGCAGGTGGGGAAAAAGGCTGCGGATGGGG
>JAJYJF010000271.1 GCA_021796375.1 Chloroflexota bacterium
GGGGTGGTAAACACCGCCCGATCATGGGTGGTAAACAGCGGGCGATCCTGCCCTGGTTAAGACCGGGCGATCATCCCTGGTAAAGTCTAACCCGATCAATGACAGAACTGAACATCCGGGGCGCTGCGCGAGGGAAGGGGAGAGATCCAGTTCGCCCCATTCCCTGCCCGCAGGGCCTGCGAGCGTTTTTTGCGAGGAGTCAGGGAAGGGGATTGTGGGGATAGGTCCCAAGGGCGAATCCAAGTCCATCTATCCCAAAAGAGGTTCGCCAACAAGATCCAAGCGGGATGCGCGCTGCCGGCAAGAGGTGATACCTATCATGGTGAAATTCGTGACAAATGCAAGTTGCTGGCGCTGCGTTAATCGGCTATCTTATTGCCAGCCACATCTTTTATGGATTTATTTTATGGAAAGACATAATTCATGAGCGAAAGCGAAGAGATGTACCTGGTTTCCATTGCCCGGCTGAAAGAGGCGGATGTCAGCAGCCCGGTCCCACTCTCTCATCTGGCGGACAGCCTCCGGGTGCTGCCGGTCTCCGTGAACCAGATGGTCCGCAAGCTGGAAGAAAACGGGCAGGTGGTTTATACCCCATACAAGGGCGTCGACCTGACGCCCGAGGGAAAAGCGGCCGCCATGCGCATCCTGCGCCACCGCCGCCTATGGGAAGTGTTCCTGGTCAATGAGCTGAAAATTTTGCCAGGAGAAGCGAGCGAGGTCGCCTGCAAGCTGGAGCATGTCATCCCATCGGGGGCCGCCGAACGGCTGGCGGAGTTCCTGGGTTTTCCCAGCCAATCCCCCACCGGAAAACCCATCCCCGCTCCGGAGGGCGAATCCCCGGTCATCGGGGATATGCCGGTCTCCCAGCTCACCGTCTTCGAGAGCGGCGTGATCTCCCGGATCGCGGGCGATCCGCAGGTGGCCGAATTTCTCCGCTCAGAAACGCTGTCCGCCGGCAGCGTCGTGCAGGTCCTGGCTTCCGGAAGCCACGGCAACCTGCTGCTGCAAACCGCGGATGGCCGGCGCATCCATCTCTCCGGTGTCATCGCCGAAGCAATCTGGGTTTATCCGAAGGAATAACATGCAGGAAGCACAACTGGAAGGGATTGAAACCACCCCGAGCTCAGGCGCCAGCTGCCACGGCCCCGCCCAGGCAGACATCACTGGCCTCCCACTGCTCGCCATCGTCGGCACCCCCAACGTCGGTAAAAGCGTCCTCTTCAACACCCTGACGGGGATCTACGTCACCGTCTCCAACTACCCCGGTACGACCGTCGAGGTCACCCGCGGGAACTGGCGAATCGAGGACCTCGAGACCGGGGTGATGGATACTCCGGGGATGTATGGGCTGCTGCCGATCACCGAAGAAGAGCGGGTAGCCCGGCGCATCCTGCTCACGGAGCGCCCGAACCTGGTGGTGCATGTTCTGGATGCCAAGAACGTCGAGCGCATGCTCCCCATGACCCTCCAGCTGATCGAAGCGGGCCAGCCGGTCTTCCTGGTGGTTAACCTGATGGATGAGGCCGACCGCCTGGGGATTGCCCTTGACATCCCGGAGCTCGAGAGGAAGCTTGGGATCCCCGTGGCAGCTACGGCGCTGGCCCAGGGCCGCGGGACCAAAGAGATGAAAGCCGAGCTCGCAAAAGCCCTATCGAAGCCGGCGCTTCCGCTGGCAGGCGCGCCCCTACCCGAGGTGCGCTACCCGCAGTTCGTCCAATCCGGCCTGGAGCAGATCGAAGCCCAGCTCGATCCGGTTTATCCGATGTCTTCCCGGTCGATGGCCGTGCTGCTGCTGGAGAACGATCCGGAAGTCTTGGAGCTGATCCGCGGAAAGCAGCCGGACCGGGTCGCCGGCATTCAGGCGGCGGTTAAATCCGTCCAGGTGCAGACGCGCCAGCCGCTCAACTACATCATCGCGCGGGCGTACCGCGAGGCGGCCCAGAAAATCCTGGCTTCCGTGGTGGATTTCCCGGAACAGCGCGCGACCACGTTTGCCTCTCGCCTGAGCAACGCCATGATCCGCCCGCTGACCGGGCTGCCGATCCTGCTGGTTGCTCTGTTCGTGCTGTATGAGTTCGTGGGGGTGTTGGGCGCGCAGACCCTGGTCAATTTTCTGGAAAAAAACGTGTTCGGCGCGATCATCAATCCCTGGATTGATTTTCTCCTGGGGAAAATCATCCCCTGGCCAGTCCTCCGCAGCCTGTTCGGCGGCCAGTTTGGGATTATCACCCTGGGCGTGCGCTATGCGATCGCGATCGTCCTGCCGATCGTCGGGACGTTCTTCCTGGCATTTTCGGTGATCGAAGACAGCGGCTACCTGCCCCGCCTGGCGATGCTGATCGACCGGGTTTTCAAGAAAATCGGGTTAAACGGGAGGGCGGTCATCCCCATGGTGCTCGGCTTCGGCTGCGACACGATGGCAACCATCGTCACCCGGACGCTGGAAACCAAGCGCGAGCGGCTGCTGGCGACGATCCTGCTCTCGCTGGCGATCCCCTGCTCGGCGCAGCTGGGCGTCATGCTCGGGCTGTTCAACGGCCAGATCGGCATGCTGGCGATCTGGACGGGCGTCATCGGGGGAGTATTTCTGCTGGTCGGGTGGCTGGCAGCCAAGCTCATGCCCGGCGAAAGGCCGACCTTTTATATGGAGCTCCCCCCGCTGCGCCTCCCGAGGCTGCGGAACATTTTCGTCAAGACTTATACGCGCATGGAATGGTACCTGCGGGAAGTCTTTCCGCTGTTCATCCTTGCCAGCGTTTTTATCTGGTTCGGGAGGCTGGTCGGCCTGTTTGACCTGCTGGTGGCCGCCCTGGTCCCCATGGTGCGGTTGATCGGCCTGCCCGACCAGACGGCGGTGGCTTTCCTCTTCGGTTTCTTCCGCCGCGACTACGGCGCCGCGGGACTGTACGACCTGCGCAGCTCGATGACCTCCGCCCAGGTGCTGGTCGCCGCCACCACGATGACCCTCTTCATGCCCTGCATCGCCCAGTTCGGCGTGACCGTCAAAGAGCGGGGCTGGAAGGTGGCGCTGGGGATCAGCGCGTTCATCTTCCCATTCGCCCTCCTGGTGGGCGGCCTCTTGAACCTGGCCCTGAAGCTGTCGGGATGGGGAGCCTGAGATGCGCTGCGACTTCTGCGGGTTCGAGTTCGACCCAACCTGCGACGCGTCCGCCTCGGACGGCTGCAGCGGATGCCCCCTGGTCAAAAACTGCGGCAAAATAGTCTGCCCGCGCTGCGGATATGAAATGCTCCCAGAAGCCAAGCTGGTCGGCTGGGCGCGTAAAATCTTTCAGAAAAAATCGGCCGAGACGCCTTTAAAAAACTTACGGAGAAGCTAGCATGCATTTCAGTGATGATGCCCAGGAACGCCTGGAAACGATATGGGATACGCTGCAGGAAAACGGTGACAACCCGGTCCTACCTCCGCAAGCCGGGACGGCCGAAGAATTGGGCGAGCTCATCCGGCTCGGCCTGGTCAAGGCGGGCAAAAACGGGCTTGCCCTGACCCCCACCGGGAGGGAAGAGGCCGCCCTGGCGGTCAGGCGGCACCGCCTGGCGGAACGGCTGCTGGCGGACGTGCTCGCGACAGAAGAATCGATCGTGGACGAACGCGCCTGCGGTCTGGAGCATGCGCTGCTGGATGGGATCGACGAGAGCATCTGCACGCTGCTCGGCCACCCGCAGTTTTGCCCCCACGGAAAACCGATCCCGCCCGGGAAGTGCTGCCAGGAGATGCGCGCATCGGTCGGGAGGCTGGTCGCGCCGCTGTGCGAGCTGCGCCCGGGGGATTCCGGCCATATCGCTTACATCCAGATGAACAACCCGCAGCGGCTGCAGAAGCTGATGGCAATGGGCGTGCTGCCGGGCGTGTCGCTGCGCGTCCTGCGCGACTCACCTTCCTATGTTTTTGAAGCCGGGTACAGCCAGTTTGCCGTCGACGAGGAAATCGCCGCGGATATCTTTGTGCGGATGGGGAATGGGGGAAATAAGCACTAATTTAATGCATTAAATTAAAAAGAAAAAGTCTCTTTGGCGGTGACCTACTCTCCCAGGGGGTCGCCCCCCAAGTACCATCGGCGCTGACGGGCTTAACGACCGGGTTCGGGATGTGTCCGGGTGTATCCCCGTCGCTCCAAT
>JAJYJF010000272.1 GCA_021796375.1 Chloroflexota bacterium
CCTGCAAGACGCCCAGGGCAAAGGCATCGTTCACCGCAAAGACCCCGCGCGGGACGATCCCCCGGTCCAGGAGCTCGCCTGCCAGCCCGTATCCGGTGCGGTGGTGATAGTCGCCCATGCGGATCCAATCCGGCTGGACCTGGATCGCGCGGTCGGCGAGCGCCTGGCGGTAGCCCGCCAGCCGCTCCGCGTTGGTCAGCCGGTCCTGCGGGGCGCCGAAGAAATACACCGGCCGGATGCCGGCTTCGAGCAGGTGAGCAGTGGCCAGGTAGCCGCCCTGGAAGTTGTCGATCGCCACATAGCTGCTGTCCGGGTCCGCCTGGGCCTCGCTGACGAACACGACCGGGAACTCTCCGGCGGTCAGGGCAGCCACCTGGGGGCTGGACTGCTCCACCGGGGCGATGATCAGTCCCTCGATGCGCTTCTCGGCCAGGCTGCGGATGTATTCCTCCTGCCGGCCGGGCTGCCACCCGGTGATGCACAGGAAAACCGTGTAGCCGTACCCGGCGGCGGCCTGCTCGATCCCGCTGGCGACCTCGGCGAAGAAAGGGTTCTCGATCTCAGGCACGATCAGCCCCACCGTCCGGGTCCGGCGGGTGACGAGGCCGCGGGCGGCGGCGTTGGGGCGGTAGCTCATCTCGCGCGCCGCCGCGAGCACCTTCCTGCGCGTCTCCTGGTTGACCCCGTAGCGGTCGTTGAGCGCCCGCGAGACGGTGGCGTAGGAGATCCCCAGGCGCCGGGCGATGTCTTTGATGGTAACAGGCATGTGCTTGTGTAATTTTTGCTTGTAGAAGATCTGGCCGCAGATCAACCCAGATGAATACGGGTATTTTATGGTGTCATCCGTGTCGATCTGTGTTCATCTGTGGTGATGATCTATTTGGTCAGCCGGCATTGGCCGGCGCGGATTCGCCGGCTTTTTGACCTTTCCGCTCGCCGATCAGGCGCTTGACCTCCTCGAACCGCTGCCGGGTGAGGGGGAGCTTCCAGGCAAAGAAAGCCGCCACCAGGTAGAAAAGCGCCGTCCCGGCGCCCAGGATCACGCGGATCGCGATCAGCGCCGGAGCCGGCTGCGCCCCGCCCGGGTTGTTCTGGATGTAGCCAAACACGCCCAGGGCGCTGGTGGCCAGGAAGACAAAGACCGCCGAGTTGACCTTGTAGAGCAGCTGGGTCGCGCCCATGAAAAAGCCTTCCCGGCGCACCCCGTTCTGGTACTCGTCGAACTCGACCACGTCGGGCAGCATGGACCAGGGCAGCACCTGGGTCGCCGAGGAGCCGATCCCGATCAGCGCGGCGATGAGGTACACAATGGTGAGGTTCCCGACCGGGGCCGCCAGCACCATCACCACCGGCACCAGGTAGACGACCACGCCCAGGATGTAGGCCTGCCGCTTGCCCATCTTCTCCCCCAAAAAGACCCACAGCGGCGCCGAGGCGACCGCGATCAAGAGCGGGATGGCCATGATGATCGAGGTCATGCTGTCGGGGATGAGCATCACGTCCTTGAGGAAGAAGATGATCATCGCCATGAAGATGTCCGCGCCGACCTGGTTGCAGATGAAGAGGACGATCATCATGCGCGTCTCGCGCACCTGCCACAGGGTGGACAGCTCGTGCCCAAAGCCCTTGCTCAGCACCTGTTCGGCGTCCGCGTGAATGCGCTCGCGGGTGCCCAGGAAGGTGACGAGCACCAGCAGCGCGGTGACCGCGCCGAAAATGATCCCCATCACCGGGTAGCTGGAGGCATACTCGGCGCGCCCGGGGAAGATGTTGTCGACGATGACCGCCACCCCGGCCGCCGCCAGCAGGTTGCCGAGGAACGAGAAGGCCATGCGGAACCCGGAGATGCTGGTGCGCTCGTCGTAGTTCTGCGTCAGCTCGGGCATCAGCGAGTTATACGGGATGGTCACCACGCTCAGGGTCACGTTGAAGAGCACCATCACCGCCAGGAAGTATATGAAGAGCAGCGTGCTGTTGTGGGTGGGGATCAGCCACAAGAACAGGAAAAACAGCCCCATGGGGACCGCGCCCACCAGCAGGAAGACGCGCCGCCGGCCGAAGCGGCTCGAGGTGCGGTCCGAGACAATGCCCATGAGCAGGTCCGTGCAGGCCGCGATCGTGCGCGATACCCAGTAGGTGACGCCGGCCTGCAGCGGCGTGAGGCCGGCCACGTTCACCACGAAGAAGATGAAGTAGAAGTTCATCGCGGTGATTGCCAGGTTGTTGGCCAGGTCGCCCAGGCCAAAAGCTACTTTCTCCTTCACCGGCACGACAAATCCTTCTTTCATGGCGTCCTTCCTTTTTTATCAATAGCGCCGGTCAAAAACCGGCCAGCAGCCATCCACCCGGCCGGAATGGACCAGCAGGATGTCTTCGAACTGGAACATCGCGTCGGACTGGTACGGGTCATGAAAAACGAAATCGCCGATCTCCAGCGCCATGCGGCGCGAGCCGGTCAGCGTGGTCTGGTTGGGGACCAGGTTCTGGTTGGGCGGGTCGGCGGTGAGCGCCTGGATCTGGATCCCCTGCGGGGCGGCGAACCTGGCCGCCCAGCCGCCGCCGTAGATCTCGAAGGTGACCTGGCTGTTCGGGTCCCACCAGGCAAGCACGCCCCCCAGGCTCTCGATAAAGGGGATGCAGGTACCCGGCCGCTTCTTCAGCACCGGGGCGGCGATAAACTCAGCGGGCTGAAGGTCGTAGAGGAAATGGCCGGGATAGGTGGCCGGGCGCAGCACCGCGCCCCCGATGCCGATGTCGGTGATGAAGGGGTAATCGCCGAAGAGGCTGTAGGTGCCGCTGCCGCCGCTGTTAAACGTGAGCGAGGGAGAGAAAAGGTCGGGATGGCGCTGGCGGACATGCTCGACAAACCCGCGGTAGACGGAGAGGTTCTCGGCGAACTCCTTCAGCGCGGCGCTGCGCGCGGGGGTCAGGATCGCCGGGGCGTGCGGGACGTGTCCTTCATAGCCCATGAACCCGCTGAAAACGAGGTGCTGCGGATCGGAGCGGATGTCCGCCAGGAGTCCGTCCAGCTCCTCGAGCGAGGCTACCCCGCCGCGGTGCAGCCCGATGTCGATCTCGATGTTGATGCGCAGCTTCAGCCCCAGCTCTTGGGCGCAGGCCTGGTACTCCGCCAGGCGCGCGCGGGTATCCACCAGCCACTGGATCTCCGCCTGCGCCCGGCCCCGCGCTTCGGGCGGGATTTCCCGGTAAAACTCCTGCAGCCCGAAGAGCGGGATCGGCTTGCCGAGCAGGATGTCGATCCCGGGCTCGAAGGCGTCCAGGAGGACCTTGAGAAACGGGCGGTGGACGACCATGAACTTGTTCGTCGCCACCCGGGCGCGGATGGCGCGGATGAGCTCGATGGAGGGGATCGATTTCACCACGATCCGGTAGGCTTGCGGGCCGGGGATGTGCGCGAGGATCACGGAGAGATTGTGGTCCAGGCGGTCGCGGTCGATCAGGATGCGCGCGGTCCCGATCCGCGCGTCCTTCAGGGCCTGGTTGAGCTGCGCGAAGTAGGGGTCGTACCCGCCCCCGCGGTCCTTGGGCTTGAGCAGCGCCGCCGCCAGGACCAGAACCAGCAGGACCGCCAATGGAACGATCGCGCCCATGATCCCTCCTCTGCATTGTTTACCCGGCATGCGCGCCGGCTGCGTGGTCGATGCGGCGCGCTAGCCGGTGACCGGCTTTACCCGGCGGATGAACTCCTCCGCCTTGCGATCGATCTCGTCCTCGCCAGATAGGATGTTGATGCCGAAGTCGGCGCCCAGCCCCGGGTCGACCACGCCGACGCTCAGGTTGATGCTGCGGCTGAGGATGTCGTCGGTCCGCGGCAGCATGTGCTTGTGATAGAGCGGCTTCCCGTCCGGACCCGTGTGGGCCAGGATCTGCTCCATGTTGTTGTAGACGTGCCAGCCGGATCTGTCGACCGTCTTGCTGCCGAGCGCCCGGGCGACCTGCGCCGCCATCTCGGGCGTCTCCAGCTGGACGGTCAGCAAGGTGGCGCATTCGCCCGGGTCGTGGATCGTGCGGAACCCCAGACCCTCCAGGTGGGCGGATTGGATGGCCCCTTTGAGGCGGGCCTTCTTCGCGCGCAGCGCCTCCAGGATGCGGTCCAGCTTGCGGAACTGGGCCAG
>JAJYJF010000003.1:0-8079 GCA_021796375.1 Chloroflexota bacterium
CCAGGAAAAGCAGGATGACAACCGGAAATATTCTGAATGGAAAGTAAAATCCGAGGGCGACCCCGGCGGAGAGCCCCGCCAGGCCGTAATCGATCAGGCGGTTGCGCCGCAGCCCGCGCAGCAGAAAACCCACCGCCGCCAGCTCGAAAAATGGCGTGCTCACCCCGTGCATCCCGATGCGGCTCCAGTTGATATCCCACCGGGAGACCGCCAGCAAGAAGGCGAAAACAAACGCGGAAGGGCGGTTGAGCAGCTCTTTTCCGGTGAGATATCCCACCGCGACCGTAGCCACCCCGAAGAAGACGCTGACCGCCCGGATCGCCAGGGTCGAGACCCCAAAAATCTTGAACGACAGCGCGATCAGGTAGATCAGGTGGGCTGGCAGCTGGGCGGAGACGATGTAAGCCGGGAAATACCCGGGCTGGCCGAGGATCCGCAGGGCATTGAGACCGTAGTCGGCTTCGTCGTACCAGGTGCCAAAAGGGACCAGGCTGAACCGGAAAAGGCGCATGAAGGCGGCGACGGCGAGGATCAGGACCAGCCCGCCGATTTCAAGCTTATCCAGGGAAATGCTGGAAAGGGGATGCCTCCCCCGGGATCTTTGGACCAGGACGATGGAGGCTGCGAACAGCGCCATGCTCGCCAGGTAAAGCAGCCAGGGAGCGAGCGCGTCTTCAAAGGCGATAAACGCCCTGAAAGCAGCCAGGGCGAAAACCAGCGCAGCCGCCCCGGCCGCATACCCCCAGCGGGTGTTTCCACCTTGCAAGCCCGGCTTTCCGGCCGGGAGCCGGACCTGGGGGCCAGCCAGACCGCCGCAGGCGTAGACCATCATCCCGCCCGCGAGGAGGTAAAAAGCGGAGCCCGCGAGGGGAGATTTGCCTTGCAGGAGGAGCTGTCCAACGATCCCGAATCCCAGCGAAAACAGTCCAATCAAAAACTGACTGGGCCGTCCCTCGAAAACGCCGCCAGAAAACAGCCTTTTCACCGCTCTATCACCCGCTGAACCGGTAGATCCGGATCCACCCGTTGCTCGTGGTATAGCTGAAAGCTTCCGTCAAGGTCCCGTTCGCCGCCATCTTGGCGAATTTCTGGATTCCCTGCGGATCGTAATATGCCTGCTCGAGCTGCCCGACGATGATATAGCCGACGTGATACTTGCGCAGAAAGGCAACCGCGGCCCCTTCATCGGTGGTATCGTAAAACTGCTTCACTTCAGCAATCCGCCGTTCAACCTGGTCCCCATCCATCAGGTCCAGGTGCTGGCGGACGTGCCAGCTCCAGCCGGCGACGGTCGGCAGACCGGTATAGATCGAATACCGCGAGCCCCACCGGTACTCGGTGGTCTGCCCCTCAACGATGGTCGGGGTCCCGGTCACATTCTCCTGCATGTAGCGGATCCCCAGGTAGTCCAGCCCCAGGTCCAGCTTCTTGCCATTATCATCGTATATTGCGCCCGGGGTCAGGCCGGGTGCAGCCCCAGCGTTCTGGCTCTCCCCGAGCATGTAATCCATCCCATCCAGCGCGTGCGGCGGGTTGGCGATCCCCGGCCAGCGGGTGTTGAGCTTGGCTGAGGTCGCCATGAGCGGGAAGCTGGCCGCCCCCAGCACCAGGAGCCCCAGGGGGGCAGCCCAGACCCAGCGCCAGCCCGCGCGCCAGGTCTTCCACCCGGAGAAGACGAGCGCGAGGATGAGCGCCGCCGCCAGGCTGAAAAGCGCCCAGACCTGGTAATAGAAATAGAAAACCGTGTTCGACCGCCCGTTATCGCCCTTGAGGACCACTACCTCCACCACCAGGGTCAGGCACAGGCCGATCGCGATCAGCGCCAGGATGATCCGCCGCAGGGCAGGCTGGTCCCGCCTGAAAAGCAGGGCGGCGATCCACGCCAGGAGAGGCAGAACGAGGACGAACACCTGCAGGTTGTAAAACCACAGCAGGTTCAGCAACGCCAGCCCCGCGATCCCGATCCCGAGCCCCACGGCCAGCTTGCGCGGGTTGGCCAGCCAGGCGAGCGGCCGGTCGATCCAAATCAGGATGACACGCTTGATTCCCGCCGACGATTCCCAGAGCAAGAACGAGATGAAAACGAACAGGAACAGCCCGGTCACGCTCAGGTAGTCGCCCAGCGGCGTGCGCGCTCCTTTCCACAGCTCGACCGAGCTGTATCCCGTGGCGAACCACTGGTTGAACGGCGCGTAAAACAGGGCGGAGAGGCCGCCGGCCAGGATCACGCCCAGGGCAAACCGGCCCAGGGACCGCCGGTTCAGACCGTCATGCCTCCAGATGACCCAGCCCATGGCCAGCACGGCCATCCCGAGCAGGGTCGGATAGTCCCAGGTATGAGCCGCCCGGAAGCTTCCGAACACCAGCCCGGCGGCAGCCCAGAACGCGAATCGCTGCAGCCAGCCGCGCTTCTTCCCATGTCCCAGGAAGAACGCCAGAATCCAGGCCAGCGCGAAGAACAGGTATGGCATGGAGAGCAGGTGCGGGTGAAGGTCTCCGTAGAGGTAGGTAAAGTAGGGGAACTCCACGATCGGGGTATCCGGGCCGGAGTTCAGGATCGGCCGCGACGCATCGAAAAACCAGCGGCTGGATGCGCCCGGGAGGGATGCCCGCCCCAGAACGACCTGCCCGCCGGCGGAGAGGACCGCTCCCAGCCGCGCGATCCCGGTCAGCTGGGCATTGTTGGCCGGGTTGGTGATCTCCGGCAAGTACTTCCACAGCTGGCGCGGCTGGTACAGGTTCCCCAGCAGCATCATCAGCACGACCGCGCAGATCCCGGCCAGCCAGGCGAATCGCCGCGGCGAAAAGCTCCCGCCCGCGCTGGCCGCGCCCCGGATGCGCTCGACCGCGCCCGGCAGGAGCGCCTGGATCAGGTTGTAAGCCAGCCCAAAAATAGAGACCCCCGTGAGCGCGAACCAGGTGGGCAGGAGCAGGTTGTAAGCGATCGAGGGCTCGATCCCCAGCAGCTTGATCGGAACGGCCGCCAGAACGTAGCCGAAATAGTAGTAATTGAGCGTGTACCCCGCGAACCAGGGGTTCTGGGGTGGGAAGTAAACCGTCTTGAGGACGGAGTTCAGGATCGAGAAATCCATCGGCTTTTCACCGCCGTACCAGGGATTCCACAGATCCGGGTTGCCCAGGCGGAGTCCGATCTGGAACAGGAAGAGGGCCGCGAAGAGGATCTCAATCCCCAGCATCAGGCTCCAGCGGTCGCGCAGGAACTCCACCAGCTCCCGCCAGCGCTTTCGGACGAGCACCAGGTTCAGCGCCACCAGCCCGACCAGGCCCGCGGCAATCGCAAGCCGCGTGAAGGGCGCGAGCTTCAGGCTTGCCAGGAGCCACGCCGCCCATCCGACCGCGAGCAGGCCGGCCAGCCTGGCCAATGTATAGCCGCGATCGGACAGGCCCCCGAAGATCAGGAACGTGACCGGGAAGAAGAGCACTCCCAGGGAGAAGATCAGCAGGTACCAGCTGATCCCTCCGGCGACCGGGCTGCTGTTCAGCAAGTTCCGCGGGTTGAACATCGCGGACCAGGTCCCACCGGAGGTCTGGGCAGCCAGGCGATCGGCCGGGAGCCGGTAGCCGGTGGGATTGCGGGAGACGGCCAGCGGCTGCTGGCGCACCACCTGGTTCAAATCGACCGCGAACAGCAGGTTGCGGACCTTCTGGGACGAGTAGTCGGCCGCCTTCTTGAAGATCAGCACCTTGGGATGGTCGTAAACGGTGAAAGATTCATCCGCGGATTCATCGTGCAGCTGGATCGGGCCGGCGGACGGCTCGCTGGTGAAGGTGGCCACCAGATCAAACCCGAGCGGCGAATGGAAAGGCGGTTTGAGGGCGTAGGCCCTGGCCTCGATTTGATCGCCGTCGCAGGCGGGACAGTTGAAGAGCTGCTGGTAGTAAGCGGTTGCCAGTGGGTAGCGCAGCGGGAGGCGCGGCATCGCATCGTACGCGCGGTTGGAGGGCATCACGATGTAGTCCACCTGGTCCAGAACCTGGATCATCCGGTCGCGTTTTTGCGGGGTCTCGTCGTCGTACATCTCGAAGTTGGCCGGGGAATAGATCCCGCCCAGGCCGTCATACGGGTCGATGCGGAGGGGGAGCGCGTCATCCCAGGAGGTCTCCAGGGCGTAGGTCTCGGGCGAGAAGATCAGCGGGCCGCCGCTGAGCACCTTGTAGCGCAGGGAATAAGTTTTCCCAGCTTCCAGCCGGGTATCGGGGAAGCGGAATACCGGTGCCACGGGATGGTCGTCCCCATAAACCTGCTGGGTATCCGTCGCGGTAGCCAGGACCTGGCTCCCCGCGTCGTCGCTGGTCAGGGAGATCTGGATGGAAGCCTCCGCCGGCGCCACCCGCCCCTGGTAGCGGTCGAAAACCAGCCGGTTCACCCGCGTGTTCGCCGCCGGGACGATCCGGCTGTTCCCGGTCACGCTCCCGGCAGCCTGCGCGGAAAGCTCAACCCCGGCGGGGACCGCCGGGTCTTTGTCGTTCTCATCCCGGAAGACCGCGCCGCTGGCGGCAAACGGGCCGCCGCTTCGCATCACGTACTGGACGTAATAGGTCTGGCCGGCGGTCAGCGTGGTATCCGGCATCGGCACGATCAGCTGGTCCGGGGGGTTCCCGGAGGGGAGGATCAGGTGGCCTTCCGAGATCACCTTTTTAAACCCCGGATCCGCGGCCAGCCTCACCCGCAGGTCGACCAGGGCCAGGGTAACCTTCTGGGTCGATACCTGGCTGGCGCTGCCGGTCTCCAACGGCTTGAATGCCGAGTGAAAATCTTCTCCCGCTGCGAAGGTGAGATCGCTAGGCGACGAGATCGGGTACGACCGGACCTGCTGGCCTGTTTTGACGAGGACATTCAACGGCCCGCGGATATGCTCGAGCATCCACTCCGAGGCCGCGATGCGGGTGATCGGCCTGGTATAGATCGAGCTAAAACCGGCCGCGTACAGATAGGTCCATCCGACGATGAGGACGCACGCCAGCCCAACCCCCATCCCCGGCAGGATTTTCCGCCAGGCCCACTCCCGCGGCTTCTGGGTGCGGAAGGCGGCCCACATCCTCTCCCGGCTGGCCGCCGTCTTGTTCAGAGCTTCGTCCATCCCCCAGGCCGCCAGCAGGAGGAGGATCGGGTAAATTGGGACAAAATAGCGCATGTAGCGCCAGAACTGGACGTTTTGCCACAGAAAATAACCCGCCACCCAGGCTGCCGGCAGCAGCAGCCTGCGCCATTCCCCCTTGAAGCAGCGCCATGCGGCAAACAGCAGCGCTGCCCAGGCGGCCAGCCCCAGCGGCAAGCCCAACCCCCACACGACCATGTTCTGCCAGGCATAGATCGCAGAACGACTGGTCCAATGGTCGTTGGGCGGCCAATCCGAGCTCCCCGCGACCTGACCGGTCACGTCGCGCATGATCTGCAGCCAGCGCGGGTTCAGCTGCAGGCCAAAAAACCCCGGACCCATAAAAGCGTACGGCTGGAACACCCGGAAGGTAACGAACGCCGCCAGCCCCGCCAGGGCCAGCCCCGCCAGGGATACCCAGATCCGCTTTGCGCGCTCCTGCTTGACCCGGCTGTTGGAAGCCAGGTCCGCGCCTACCGCAAGGACCAGGACCCCCGCGATGGCGATCGTGTTGATTTTGCAGGCCATCGCCAGTCCGGCAGCCGCCCCGAACAGCGCGTACCAGGGCAGCCTGGACCAGGCTGCCCGCGCGCCCGGGGTTAGGACCGGTACGGCCTGGTAGGTAATCAGGAACGCGGCGACGATGAATACCAGCGAGAAGGAATCGACGGTGAAAAAATGGGACAGCTGGATCTGGAGGACCGCCGCCGCGCTAAGCGCAGCCGCGAGGTAGCCCACCCGGCGTCCGAAGAGCCGCTTGCCCAGGAAGTAGAGCAGGAGCACCGCCGCCAGGTCGAACAGCCCGGAGAAGATCCTGCCCACCAGGACGACCTTATCGTAGTGGGTCATATTCACCCAGCCGGCCACCATCCGGGTGAAGAACAGGGGGAACATGCCGTAGGTATACCCGGCGTTGTTCTGCATCGGGTTGAGCGGGGAGGTTTTGGTATCAAAATAGCCCGCCAGGCTGACCGGCTGGATCCGCTCGGCGACCATGGTCATGAAGCGTTCATCCGGGTGCTGGTGCTGGTTCTGGTCCCAACGGATATTGTTGAACCGGAAGTAAGCGCCGATAATGAGAATCAGGCCCAAGATGAGGACTGACTGCCAGGGAAATTTCCGCGGGCGGGCAGGAACCGGTTCGAGCCCCACCTCCCCGGCTGGTGTCGCCGGGAGCGACAGGAGCTCCTGGATGGCCCGCTCCTCCTCAGGGGTCCGCGGGGATGCACTCGGGGAGGACTGCGCCGCCGCCGGCTCCATCCCGCCTGCCGGGCGGGCGCCTCCCATGGCCTGGATCGGACCGTCCGATGCGGTCGAAATGCGGACGAGAGGCAGGATCCTGGCCAGGGTTTCCGAATCCATCCCCCAGACTCGCGAGAGCTGGTCGACCTGCCGGTACGGCCTCATCTGGGCGATCCTGCGCGCCAGCCGCGGCGGGATCGCCAGCATGCGAATCAGTTCTACTTCGGTGGCCAGGTTTAGATCGATGGGTAACGGATGCGATGGCGCCATAGTCAATGCGTTGGCCTTAACAGGTCAATAAAATATTGGGTGTGCGCTGCGCGGTGATCGCCAGCAGGGCCGGGGGCCAGCAGCCCAGAAATCCACCGGATAAAATCCCCCGCAACCCAGGCTATGCGCTCGCTGGACTGGCCGGCAGGCGCTGATTTTGATTCCATTTTTTAGATCATTCTGGTCGGATTGATTTTATCATGGATCGATCTTCGAGTTCCTGGCGGAAAGCCGCTGTTCGCCTGCCGGCGAAGTGGTATAATCGGGTAAATTAAATAGCCCCTAACGGCACTCTTATCCAGAGAGGTGGAGGGACCGGCCCTGTGAAACCTCGGCAACCCGGATGTGCGTGGCAGGCCTGCTGCCGGCATCCTTCGGTGCCAAATCCGTCAGAAGGATCTGGAAGATGAGAGGGCAGCCGATTTACGAATTTGCCCCTCTGTTACCGGACCGGGGCGAATTTCTTTTAAGATCAGGAGAATGAAACGATGACAACAACATTTATGAAAACAGCGCATTACCTTTTCACCTCCGAATCAGTGACCGAGGGGCACCCAGACAAGCTTTGCGACCAGGTCTCCGATGCCGTGGTGGATGCCTGCCTCGAGCAGGATCCATACTCCAGGGTGGCCTGCGAGACCGCGACCAAGACCGGCTTTGTGATGGTGCTGGGCGAGATCACCACCCACGCGTTCGTTAACTTCGACGATCTGATCCGCCGGGTGGTCAATGGGATCGGCTACAACGACAGCTCAAAAGGTTTCGATGGGAATACCTGCGGGGTGCTCACCGCGATCGCGAACCAGAGCCCGGATATCGCCCTCGGCGTCGATAAAGCTCTGGAAGCCAAGTCGGGCGAGCTGACCGACAAACAAATCGAGGCGATCGGCGCCGGCGACCAGGGGATGATGTTTGGCTACGCCTGCAATGAGACCCCGGTGCTGATGCCCATGCCCATCTACCTGGCGCACCGCATGGCGCGCCAGATGGCGGCGGTGCGCAAGAACGGCGGCCTGGACTGGCTGCGCCCGGACGGGAAAACCCAGGTGACCATCGAGTACGAGTACGGCAAACCTGTGAAAGTGGATACCGTCCTGGTCAGCACGCAGCACTCGCCGGATGTCTCGCATTCCGAGATTCGGGAGGGTATTTATGAAAACGTCATCCTGCCGGTGCTGCCCGCAGAGATGATCGCCCCCGAGATGAAGGTCTTTGTGAACCCCACCGGGCGTTTCGTCATCGGCGGGCCGATGGGCGATGCCGGCGTCACCGGCCGGAAGATCATCGTCGATTCGTACGGTGGGATGGGCCGGCACGGCGGAGGCGCCTTCAGCGGCAAGGATCCGACCAAGGTCGACCGGTCCGGTGCGTACGCTGCTCGCTGGGTGGCAAAGAACATCGTCGCCGCGGGGTTGGCCGAGCGCTGCGAGATCCAGGTGGCGTATGC
>JAJYJF010000003.1:8179-20462 GCA_021796375.1 Chloroflexota bacterium
GAGGCGCCTTCAGCGGCAAGGATCCGACCAAGGTCGACCGGTCCGGTGCGTACGCTGCTCGCTGGGTGGCAAAGAACATCGTCGCCGCGGGGTTGGCCGAGCGCTGCGAGATCCAGGTGGCGTATGCTATCGGGGTGGCGCACCCGCTGTCGATCAATGTCGAAACTTTCGGCACCGGCGCGATCGAAGATGACGAGATCGCTCTGCTGGTTAAAAACCACTTCGATCTGCGCCCGGGGGCCATCATTCGCGACCTCGACCTGCGCCGCCCGATCTACCGCCAAGTAGCCGCCTACGGCCATTTCGGCCGGGATGACCTGGACCTGCCCTGGGAGAAAACCAACAAAGCTGAGGAACTGCGCGCCGCCGCAGGCTTGAACGGGCGGGTTAAATCTCTTCAAAATTAAAGCCCCGGCGATTTAAATCGGAGCATTTTGCACAGAAAACAGGAGCGGCCAGACCCCGCTCCTGTTTTTTTGCCTCCGTTTCGCGGGATCATTCGCCGGCCGATATGATCTTGCGGGTCGCCAGGAAGGCCAGCTCGGGCAGCGCGCCGCGCTCGAAGAATGCCGCCTGATCGGCATCGTCGCCGGCCGCCAGCGCCCCGCCGGTAACTTCCATCCGGTAGACGATGACAATATCTGCGCCCCCTTTGAACTCCGCACCGGAGAGCACGTCCAGCAGCCCCGTCACCCTGGCGACCAGCCCGGTCTCCTCAAGGCACTCCCGCTCCGCGGCGCGGGCCGGATCTTCCCCGGCGTCCACGTACCCGGCCGGGAGCGACCATAATCCTCTCTGGGGCTCGTTTAACCTGCGGACGAGCAGGATTTTGTTCCCCTGCTCAACCAACCCGGCTGCAGCGACCTTCGGATCGGCAAAGTAAATCCAGCCGCATGCCGGACACACCGGCCGCACCGCGCCAAATTTCTCCAGCTCGATCACGGCGCTGCCGCACCGGACGCAGAAACGCACCTTTGATTCGCTCATCAGTGGGGAAGGATGCGCACCAGCAAGGCTGCCAGCCCGGTCAGGACGGCGAGCCCGGCGAAGAAAAATTCCATCGCGCGCAGGACAGGCCTGGCTGCAGCAGGAGCCGGCAGCACCGGCGCAAGCGCGGTCGGCAGCCGCGTGAATCCCGGAAGGACCGAGGTCGGGCTGCCCGCGCCGGATTGGACGGCCGTGGCCGGGGGGATCTCCGAGCCGGCTGCCGATTTAAATGCTTGTGCCGTCTCTCCCGGGGATGCCGGCAGGACTGTCCCGGTCGGCGTGGGTTGCCTGGTTTCAGGGGCAGCGGTTTCCGTCGGCGGAAGCGGGGTTGGCTCAGGAGTGGGGGTCTCGGTCGATCCCGTCACCTCCGGTCCCGGCCCTCCACCCAGCCCGTACGTCCCCGTGACCACGGGAATCTGCTCGGACGGCGTGAGGGTTGCGGCGGGGGTCTGCGGCTGGCTGCTTTTCGTTCGAGGCGGCGCTACACCCAGCGCCGTGTAAGGCGCGGAAGTCGGTTCCGCGGTTGGCGTGGGGCTGGCCGCGATCCCCGCCGGTGTGTCCGTTGGGGCCATCACCGATCCGGCAGCCAGGTCCGCGGGACCCCCGGGGGTCTGGGTAGCCGCGGGGGCCTGCATCAATAAAGGAGCTTCCTGGTTTTGGGTCGGGGTGGGCGGGGCAAGCGGCGCGGCAGCTGGGACGGCCGGTGCCTCGGTCGCGGCCGGCGCCTGAGTCTGCAGGGCCCTCGACCCGGCGGCGGAGGTAGGCACATTCTCCATGGCGGATAGGCTCTGGATGGGGTGGCTGGTGATCAGGTCGCTGGCAAACGCGATGACGAATAACAGGCTGGCCAGAACGGATGCCAGCCGTAAGGCCGGGAAGGCTCGGGGCACCGCCCGCTGGCGCACCATCGCCGGCTGGATGGTGAAGTTGCGCGGCGCTCGTTTCTGGGGGAGTTTGCGCAGGAGCAGGCTGGTCTGGCGCAGCTCGTCCAGGGCAGTCTGGAGGTCCGGCTGGTGCCGGAGGCGGAACTCCAGCTTCACCTGCTCGTGGTGAGGCAGCTCCCCGTCCAGATAAGCACACAGTACTTCGTAATCGCGGTCCGATAAATGCTGGGTCATTGGGTTGCCTCGTCTTCAAGACGAAAAGCCAGCGGCAAAAGTTCCCCGAATCCCTGCAGGCAGCCCCGCAGCCGCATCCTGGCGCGCGCCAGCCGGCTTTTTACCGTTCCCAGCGGTTTCCCGATCGCAGCTGAAACTTCCGAGTAATCCATGCCCTGGATATCCACCAGGATGACGATCAAACGAAATTCTTCCGGCAACCCCCCCAGGCAGCGCTGGATGGCCTGCTCGAGCTCCGCCCGCTCGACGCTCTCCTCCGGAGAGGGTCCGTCCGAGGCCAGCCAGCGCGGGGATTCGATCTCCTCGTCGTCCTCCGTGGCCGGCTCGAGCGAGGTGGTCGGATGGCGGTGGCGCCGGCGCAGCTCGTCGTAGCAGCTGTTCGTAACCATGCGCAGCACCCAGGCCCGGAACGAGCCTCCGCGGTACGACCTCAGGTTTTTGTAAGCGGAGAGGAAGGCATTCTGTGTCGCGTCCGCGGCTGCCGCCTCTTCGGAAAGCATGCGGTAGGCAAGGTTATAAGCCTGGTTCTGGTAGGCCAGAACCAGGCGGTTGAAGGCACCCAGATCGCCGGATTGAGCGTCCTTGATCAGGCCTAGCTCATCCATGACCTGCCTGCACCCGGGATAGGACGGCGAGCACGCCGCGCCAGGCGGTCATCGATACAGCCGTCACGGCTAAGAGGACCAGCACAAAAAGGGGGAGGATGGGAGCGCCCAGCCAGGCGCCTCTCAGCCAGGTGGCCAGCGGAACGCCCAGCAGGGCTGCCGCTGCCGGCTTCCAAAGCCGGCGGAGGTCGGCCCGGCTTTCAGTGCGGTATAGACCGAGCATACCAGCCGACAGCCCCCAGCCAACGCAAAGGGGGATGAAAGTCGTGAACATCCGTAAGAATGCCGTCCCCTCGCCATGGGAGGCAAAACCGGCGACGGTGATCAGCAGGATCACGATCGCGTCGCCGAGGGGCAGAATCGCTGCAGGCTGCGGACGGGAATCGTGCATGGGATGTGAGGTATCGTATCTTAAAGCGGGTGATCCGTCAAGAATCGTGGATTCGCCGGCCGGTAGAAGCGGAGCGAGTCCGGCGGTTGGGATTGTTTTTCACCCTCCCGCGTGGATGAACGCCCCTGGGGGTCGCCGGCAGGCGGGGCAGGCGCGAGGAGGCGCGCTATTCCTCTTCCCGGCTGCGCAGGTGCGGAAAGAGGATCACCTCCCGGATCGAATGGTGATCGGTGAGGAGCATCACCAGCCGGTCGATCCCCATCCCAAACCCGCCGCTCGGCGGCATGCCGTAAGACATGGCGCGTAGGTAATCCTCGTCCATCGGGTGGCGCTCCTCATCATCCGCCGCGTATTCGCGCCCCATCTCGAGAAAACGGGCTTCCTGGTCGAGAGGATCATTCAGCTCGGTGAACGCATTGCACAGCTCCATGCCGCCGATAAACCCCTCAAACCGCTCCACGGTCTGCGGGTCCCCCGGCTTGCTCTTCGCCAGCGGAGAAATATCGCGCGGATAGTCATAAAGAAATGTGGGCTGGATCAGCGTGGGCTCGAGGAAATCTCCCAGCATCCCATCCACGAGCTTCCCCCACGCGGCGTGCGGGTTGGGGTTCATCCCCTTTGCTCGCATGGCTGCCAGGAGGCTTTCGACCTCCGGGAACTGGTCGATATCGATCCCCGCGGTTTCGATCAACCCCTGGCGCAGCGACAGCCGCCGCCAGGGTGGGGTCAGGTCGATCTCATGCCCGTTGAACTGGATCTTCTGCGTCCCGAGCACCTGGCCGCTGGCGAATGAGATCATCTCCTCCGTCATCTGCATGATGCTCAGGTAGTTCGCGTAGGCCATGTAAAACTCGAGCTGGGTGAATTCGGGGTTGTGTTTAAAAGAAACCCCTTCATTGCGGAAATCGCGCCCGATCTCGTAGACCCGGTCCAGCCCGCCGACCAGCAGGCGTTTCAGGTAGAGCTCGAAGGAGATCCGCAGGTACAGATCTTGTTTGAGCTGGTTGTGGTGGGTGACGAACGGTTTTGCCGCCGCGCCCCCATAAATCGGCTGCAGGATCGGTGTTTCGACCTCGAGAAAACCTTGCGCGTCCAGGTAGCGGCGCAGCGCCGCAACGGTGGCAGCCCGGACGCGAAAAATCTCGCGGACCTCCGGGTTAACCGCCAGGTCTGCGTAGCGCTGCCTGAAGCGGGTTTCAGGATCCGTCAGGGCGGCGTGGCGGATTACCTCGCCGTCCACCACCTCATCCTTTGCCGCGGGCAGCGGGGTCAGCGCTTTTGCCAGCATCTTGAAAGACTGCACCTGCAAGGTGACTTCCCCGGTCCGCGTGCGGAAGACCGTCCCGCTGGCCTGGATAAAATCCCCCAGGTCGTATTCGTGGTTGAAGCCGTCCAGCGCTTCCTGGCCCAGCTCGTTAGCGCGGAAGAAGAGCTGGATGCGGCCGGACCCATCCTCGATGTGCGCGAAGGTGATCTTTCCCATCGGGCGGACTGCCCGCAGCCTCCCGGCCAGGGTAGCTGCCACGGGATTCGGGTTCGCGCTCGCCTCTTCGCGTTCGAAAAGCGCGCGCGCCTCGGCGGTGGTGTGGGTCACCTCCGAGCGGGTAGGATACGGCTCAATCCCATGCTCGCGCAGGCGTTGGATTTTCTCCAGCCGGGCTTGCTCCAGTGCGGTTCTCTCTCTTTCCATAGTTCATCCCATTCTTGAAGCGATTTTATCGCGGTTTTCCGAAAGGCGGATTTCTCCAGCTATCATACCCGAAAAAGAAAAGCCCCGCGCCAGGTTTCTGGGCGGGGCAGGATCCACAAGCCCCAGATTTATTCCACCTTGACCACCGACACGGTAAAGGAACCAGCCGGCGCGTCGACCTGCACGCTATCGCCGGTTTTCCGATTTAACAAAGATTTACCGAGTGGTGATTCATTAGAAATTCGGCCGGCGCGCGGGTTGGCTTCTGCGGCGCCCACGATGGTGTACATCTCTGGCTCGTTCCCGTCTTCCTGAATGGTCACCTTCGATCCAATTTGAACAACTTCAGCCTGATCCGTCTCGGTGATCACGCGCGCGGTCGCCAGAAGTACTTCGAGCTCTTTGATGCGTCCTTCAACGAATGCCTGCTCGTTCTTTGCAGCTTCATATTCAGCGTTTTCGATCAATTCGCCGCCCTCCATGGCTTCATGGAGGCGGTTGGCGATCTCCTGGCGTTTGGAGCTGCGCAGAAAATCTAACTCTTCTTGTAACTTTTCATAACCCTCTCGGGTTAAAAACGAGGTAGGCATGGTTCATCCTGTTTCAACATCCATTGATCGATTGGCTCTGCAAAATGAAAGCAGATAAACGCAAACAGCGCTTTTGGAGGTTAAACCTTCATAAACGCTGCAACAAAATCATAACATAAACCCGGTCGGAATGCAAGCAAATTTGACATCGTATTAACGGAATGTTAATTGATAAGCGTCCATCCTGTTTTTCCCCCATTCGAAAGATATTGGAGCGCCCAGGCCAGTTCAGCCTGACGAGGGTGTCGGCGTGCCGATGACCGGTACGTTGGCCTGGTCGCCTTTTACGGAGACGGTTCCATTAAAAATCCAGCAGTGATCGGTTGGAATCCTGCGGTGGAGCTTTGGGGTCGGGACGTACCACCAGAACCCATCAGCGGTTTTCCCCTCGACCGTGAGGCTGTCTCCGGGGAACAGGATCGCATCAACCGGATAGCCGTCCCCCGCCCCACCGCGGCAGTAAGTGTAGTACATCACCTCGATCACCGGCATTGCGGCCAGCAGCGGCAGGGTGGCAGACGGTTTGAGCTCAAGCGAAGGGGTGGGCGGCAGCGTGGGTTGGGAAATCGGTGTGGCCGTGACGGTCACCAGCGCCGTCTGCGTCAGCGGGAGCGGGGTTAGCTGCGCGACGACCGTCTCCGCCGCTGCCGTTAACGCCGCGTCGCTCCCCGGCAGCCGGGCCGGCGCAAATGAGAGCACACTGCAACCCCCCAAAAACAGCAAAGCTAAACTCAATCCGGCCAGATGCACTCTCCTGATCTGCATTCAATCCCTCCTTATCAGGTCAAAATATTATAATATAAACCGCCCGCCCGAAAAATCCAGTTTCTTTGTTATACTTATCCTCAGATTTGACTTACCCTTCAGGCAGGATCGTATGACTCCCCTTATGCTTTATGACACCTACACCCGCAGCTTGCGCGAATTCATCCCCCTGCATGGATCGGATGTCGGGATTTATACCTGCGGTCCTACCGTATACGACTACGCGCATATCGGCAACCTGCGCACCTACCTCTTCGAGGACCTGCTCGTCAGGGCCTTGAAGATGAACGGTTACCGCGTCCGCCGGGTCATGAACATCACCGACGTCGGCCATCTCACCAGCGATTCCGATACCGGCGAAGATAAAATGGAAAAGGGCGCCCTCCGCACCGGACGCTCCGCCTGGGATATCGCCTCTTTCTATACCGAGGCTTTCCGCGGGGATATGCGCAGGCTGAATATTCTCGAGCCGGATGTCTGGACCCGCGCGACCGAGCACATCCCCGAGCAGATCGACATGATCCGCTGCATCGAAGAAAAAGGGTTCACTTACCGGACCTCGGACGGGATTTATTTCGATACATCTCGCCTTCCGGACTATGGATACCTCGCGAGGCTGGACGTCGAGGGCCTGCAGGCCGGGACGCGAGTCGACGTGGGTGAAAAACGCTTCCCCACCGATTTCGCCTTGTGGAAGTTCAGCCCCCCCGGACAAAAACGCCAGATGGAATGGGACAGCCCCTGGGGAGTCGGCTTCCCCGGCTGGCACATCGAATGCTCGGCGATGTCTGAAAAATACCTGGGGCCGTTCTTCGATATCCACTGCGGGGGCGAAGACCACATCCCGGTGCATCACACCAATGAGATCGCCCAGACCGAGGCCTGCTACGGCACGCGCCTGGCTAATTTCTGGATGCACGGGTATTTTCTCCAGCTGGGCGATGCAAAAATGTCCAAATCCAGCGGGGAGTTCTTGCGCGTCCAGACCCTCATCGATCAGGGATACGACCCGCTTGCCTACCGCTTCTTCTGCCTCAGCGCGCACTACCGGGCCAAGCTCAATTTCACCTGGGAAGGCATGGATGGAGCCGTGACCGCCCTCAGCCGCCTGCGGTCGGCCGCTTACGAGCTGGGCGAGCCCGGCGAAGTTGACCCGGGGTTTGTCGACCGGTTTACCGGGCAGGTGAACGACGATCTGAACCTGCCGCGCGCCGTGGCGCTCGTCTGGGAGCTGCTGCGCAGCGATCTGCCCGCTCCGACCCGCAAGGCGACCTTGCTGTACTTTGACCAGATCCTGGGTCTGGACCTGGCAGGCTGGAAACCGGAAGAAGTCTCCGTACCCGCCGAGATCCTGGCGCTGGTGGACGAGCGCCAGAAAGCCCGCAAGGAAAAACGCTTTGCCGACGCGGATGCCATCCGGGCGCAGGTGACCGCTGCCGGGTTCGAGATCGAGGATACCCCCCAGGGACCGCGGGTAAAACCCAAAAAATAAATTCTGAAAATACTGCTGGGGTCAGGCCGCCCAGTAGAGACGGCAGCCGCCGGTCTCGGTTCGATAGCCCGCCAGCTGGCCCTGCATTTCTGCGGCATCCTTCCAAAAGCTGCTGAACTGGCTGCCGTAGAGGGCGATGGCTTCTCCCCATTTTTCCAGCGCGAGATCCGGTACCGGGAAGATTTCCGGGCGCCAGGCGCCCTCGATTTCACTGGAATTCCCCGATTCCCGCAGGACGTAAGGAAAATCCGCGTAGTAGCCGAGGCGGATCCGCCTGCCCCCGCCGCGGATCCGCTCCGCCGCTTTGCGGGTGAGCTTGTGGTCGACGTGACCGCCGACCCCGGCCGGGCTGATCACCCGGGCACCCGCTTCGATCTCCCTGGAGATCGCATCCGCGACCCACTCGACCAGAGCGGTTTCCTCGCTCGGGAGCGGCTGCCAGAGATCCTCTTCCTTTTCAACCAGCGGGCTTCCATCGGGCAGGCGGCGGTAAATGCAGTCTGGAACCCCCAGCGTGCGCCGGGCGGCTCCCAGGAGCTGGCAGGCCCGCACGTCCTCGGCGCTGCGGGCGGCAGTCACTTCCGCGCCGGCCACTCCCCAGCGCTCGTGCAGGCTCCGCGCGTAAGGCGTCAGCGCTTCCGGCGGCGGCTCTCCGGAACAGACCGTCAGGATCTCTACCCGCTGCCCGGCTCGGGTAAGGTCCCAGATCAGCCCTCCGCAGGAGTAGGCGGCGTCGTCGAAATGGGGGGATAAAAAAATCCAGCTCATGGGCTGACTCTATCATAGATTTTCAAGAAAGGAGCCGACTCCCGGTTCGTTCCTTGCCTTGTCGTATGCCTGGTGATATTATGGACCCTATGCGGAGGGACCGGTGGCATGTCGGCTAAGGCGGAAATCAGGCGCCGACGGCGCTTTATCCTGATGTTCATCACCCTGGCTACCCTGCCGTGCTACTGTCTGGGGTTCGTAGCGTTGCAGGTTGGGGCCAGCCGCTCCGCACCCACCGCCTCGCCCACCCCATCCAGCACACCGACCGCTACCCTGACGAGCACCGCGACCCGGCGTCCGACCTTCACCCCCACCCTCCCAGCTACCTCGACCCCAACCACGCTGCCCAGCCCTACCTCCACGCAAACCCTGACCCCGACATTGACCGCTACCAATGCCCCTACCTCGACGAGCACGACAACACCGGTCCCGACCAGCACCCCTGTCCCGCCGAGTGAAACCCCAACGCCCACCCGCACCCCGCTTCCGCCAACCCCCACCGCCACGGAGATTCAAACCAAGAGCCCATAACCTGCCGCGCAGCGAACGCAATGGATCCTGCATTTTCCGACCGGCGAGAAAGCTTTCTCAAAATCAACCCAATGAATGATATCGTTCCGTTCTTAAAACAACTTCTGGATGCATCCGGGCTTTCGGGGAACGAAGGCCCCGTTCAGGCGATCATCGCCGAAAAATGGAAACCCCTGGTGGACGAGCTCGCGGTCAGCCGGGTGGGCAGCCTGCACGGCCTGCGCAGGGGGACCGGGGCGGAACCGCGCCGGCGCATCCTGCTGGCGGCCCATATGGATGCCATTGGCCTGATCGTTTCAGGCATCGTCGACGGTTTTCTGCGCTTCACGCAGATTGGCGGGGTCGATCCCCGCATCTTGCCCGGCCAGATGGTCGTGATCGGCGGGAGGGAGCAGATCCCCGGCGTGATCGTCCAGCCCCCCGACAGCCTCCTGCCCCCCGGCTCAGCTGACCGTCCGGTACCGATGGAGCACCTGCTCATCGATACCGGCCTTGAGCCGGAAGAGGTGAACCGCCTGGTCCGCCCGGGAGACCTGGTCTCGTTTGGCCAGCACCCGATCGAACTGGCCGGGGATACCCTGGCCGGGCACAGCCTGGATGACCGCGCCTCGGTTGCCGCGGTGACCGCCTGCCTGCTGGAGCTCCAGTCCCGCGTGCACGCCTGGGACGTATGGGCCGTCGCCACCTCACAGGAAGAAACCAGCTTCGCCGGAGCCCAAACCTCCGCCTTTGAAATCCATCCTGACCTGGCGGTCGCGATCGACGTCACCTTTGCGAAGGGCCCCGGTTATAACGATCACGGGGGGTTTGGCCTCAACAAAGGCCCGACGATTGGCTTTGGACCCAACATTCACCCGGAAGCCTTCAAAGCGCTCAAAAAAGCCGCGGACGAAATTGAAATCCCATACGAGGTTGAGGCGATCCCCCGCCATTCCGGCACGGATGCGTTTGCGATCCAGGTCGCTGCCGAGGGGATCCCAAGCCTGCTCCTGGGGATCCCGCTGCGCTACATGCATACCCCGGTCGAGGAGGTCGGCTTGAAAGACATCAACCGCACCGGACGGCTGCTGGCTGAGTTTATCTCCCGGCTCCAACCGGATTTCTTGAACGAGATCTCCCTGGAGAAGCTTCCATGAGCCCGCAGGATAGAACGCCTCTGGCGGAATCCCTGGTTGGAGACGCCCAGATTCGCCTGCTCGAGCGTCTGAGCAACGCCGCGGCGGTTTCTGGCGATGAGGGCGAGGTCCGCAGGATCGTTTTAGAAGAAATCCGGCCGCTCGCGGACGAGATCCGCGTCGATTCGCTGGGAAACATTCTCGCAGCGCACCATGCCGGGAGAGAGAACGCTCCCCGGGTCATGCTGGCCGCCCACATGGATGAGATCGGCTTCATGATCGTTGGCGATGACGAGGACGGCCTCTACCGGTTTGACGCCGTGGGAGGGATCGATCCGCGCATCCTGCCCGGAAAAGCGGTTCTGGTCGGGGAAAGCCGCATCCCCGGCGTGATCGGCGCGCGGCCGATTCACATGACCACCACGGAGGAGAGGCGCAAAACCATCCCGCTTGACAGCCTGCGCATCGACCTCGGGCCGGGCGGCGAGGGCAAGGCCAAGCCCGGAGACCGGGCGGTCTTCGCGACGACCTTCCAGCGCCTGGGCAGCTCGGTTTTCGGTAAAGCCTTGGATAACCGGTTGGGGGTCGCCACCGTGATCGAGCTGCTCCGCCACGCCCCGGCCAACATCGAGCTGCTGGCGGCGTTTACGGTGCAGGAGGAAATTGGTGCCCGCGGCGCGCGCGTGGCCGCGTACGCGCTTCACCCGGACGCGGCGATTGCCGTCGATTCGACCCCGGCTTACGACCTGCCCACCTGGGATCAAACCGAAAACGCGCTCTACAATACCCACCTGGGCGCCGGCCCGGCGATCTATATCGCCGACGGCGGGACACTGGCCGACAGCCGCTGGGTCAACCACCTGATCGCGGCTGCCGGGGAGCGCGGCATCCCGTATCAGATCCGGCAGCCCGGCAGAGGCGGCACGGACGCCAGCGCCATCCAGCGCCAGCGCGAGGGCGTCCCCGTGATCTCCGTATCCGTTCCGGGGCGGTACGCCCATACCCCCGGCGGCATCGCCCGGATCGAAGACTGGCAGAACACCATCGCGCTGCTCTCGGCTGGTCTGGAGGCTTTACCCGCAGGGCTCTTCCAGCCAGCAGCGTAATTTCATCAATAACCCTCGAAAGGATCGATGTGAATCGTTTCGGGAAGAAGGAGTGGCTATGAAATCATTGATCCAGCGCCTGGTGGAGACAACCGGGCCATCCGGGTATGAGAACCAGGTCCGGGACCTCGTCCGGAAGGAAATCGAAAACGACGCGGCTGAGATCCGGGTGGACGCCATGGGCAACCTGATCGCCCGCAAAGGCAGCCCGCAACCCGGCGGGCGAAGGATAATGCTCTCGGCCCATATGGATGAGATCGGCATCATCGCCACCCATGTCGATGCGAACGGTTTCGTGCGCTTCACCACCGTCGGCGGCGTGCGGCCCAATACCTGCCTGGGAAGCCGCGTCCGCTTCCTGAGCGGAGTCCAGGGGCTCATCAACGGCGAGAAACTGGATTCTAACGACAAAGTCCATTCTTTCGAGCAGCTATTCATCGACGTCGGCGCTGCCAGCCGCGCGGATTGCCCGGTAAAGATCGGTGATGTGGCTGCCTTTGACCGCCCCTTCCTGGATCTCGGGAACCGGCTGGTCGCGAAGGCCATGGACGACCGCATCAGCGTCGCGGTTCTGATCGAGGTCATCCACCAGCTCAAATCCAGCCCCAACGACGTCTATTTCGTGTTCAGCACCCAGGAAGAGGTCGGGCTCAGGGGAGCCACGACGGCCGCCTACGGGGTGGACCCGGAGATTGGCTTCGCGGTGGATGTGACCCTCTCTGGTGATACGCCTAAGGGGATAAAAATGGAGACCAGCCTCGGCAAAGGCCCCGCGGTAAAGGTTCGCGATTCCAGCCTGCTCGCCGATCCTCGCGTCGTCCGCTGGATGATCGGCACCGCCGAAGAAGAGCACATCCCCTACCAGATCGAGATTCTCGAAGCCGGGGGGACAGATGCGCGAGCCATCCAGCTCACCCGCATGGGCGTCCCCTCGGGCTGCGTTTCGATCCCCACCCGCTACATCCACAGCCCGTCCGAGATGGTCGATTTTCGGGATGTGGAGAATGCCGTTCGCCTGATCGTGGCCTTATTGAGCAAGCCGGTCAATCTCGAATGAAGTGGTTTTACCGCTGGGCATGGCTTCTCGGGCTGATCTGGCTGGCAGGCTGCCAGCCGGGCGGCCTG
>JAJYJF010000273.1 GCA_021796375.1 Chloroflexota bacterium
GGTTTGATCGGCGATTTGCGCTATTTTGCGCTCAACGGGGTCGGGGTCACCCCAGGGATCGTTGCTGGAAAGGTCCAATCGATCCCCTTCCTGGCTTATTTTGCCCTTCAGGAGATGTTCGCCGTGATCACCCCGGCGCTGATCACCGGCGCCTTCGCGGACCGGGTCAATTTTAAAAGCTACATGATCTTCCTGGTCTTCTGGAGCACCCTGATCTATATTCCCATCGTTCACTGGGTGTGGGGCGGCGGGTTCCTGCAAAAGATGGGGGTGGCGGATTTTGCCGGGGGGAGCGTCGTCCACACGAGCGCGGGCTTTGCTGCCCTGGCCTCGGTGTTCATCGTCGGCAAACGAAAATTATCGCCCGGGGAAAAGGCCGCCCCCCACAATCTCACCTACGTTGCGCTGGGGACCGCCCTGCTTTGGTTCGGCTGGTTCGGGTTCAACGGCGGGAGCTCGCTTTCCGCCAGCGGGCTGACGGCCACGGCTTTTGTGAATACCGATATCTCGGCATCGATCGCCATGGTCACCTGGCTGCTGATCTCGTGGGTGCTGGAAGGAAAGCCGAGCATGACCGGCACGCTGACCGGATCGGTCGCCGGCCTCATCACGGTCACCCCCGCGGCCGGGTTTATCCAGCCCTGGGCCGCCGCGATCATCGGCGCGGTCAGCGCCTTCGTGGTCTATGCGGCGGTTCAATTTCGGATCCGCGTGGGCTGGGACGACGCGGTGGACGTATGGGCCTGCCACGGGGTCGGAGGCACCCTGGGCCTGGTTCTGACCGGCGTGTTTGCGATCGCGGCGGTCAACGGGGTCAGCGGCCTGATCGAGGCGAATGTCCACCAGTTCCTGGTCCAGCTATTCGGCGCGGGGCTTGTCACCGCGTATTCGTTTGGGCTGACCTGGATCATCTTGAAGGTGATGAACTTCTTCTCACCTATCCGGGTGCCCGAACCCGTGGAGGCCACCGGTCTGGACGAAGGCCTGTTCGGCGAGCGGGCCTACGAGCTGTAGGGGCAAGCGCCAATGAAATCGATCCAAATTCCTGGAGGGCGGTATGCCGGATGACCTCGTGACCTGGGCAGAAATCGACCTGGACGCAATCCAATCCAACCTGCGCGCGATCCGCCGGCACATCGGTGACGGGCCGGAAATCATCGCCGTCGTGAAGGCCAACGCCTACGGGCACGGCGCGGTCCCGGTCGGCCGGGCGGTGCTGCAGGCGGGTGCGGCCCGCCTGGCGGTCCACCGCGCCGTCGAGGGCATCGAGCTGCGCCAGGCCGGCCTGGACGCTCCGATCCTGGTGATGGGCTACACGCCCCCGGCCGCCGCAGGCCGGTTGGTGGATCACCGCCTGACGCCCAGCCTGACGACCGCCGAATTTGCCCGGGCGCTCTCCGAACGCTCGCTCGCGGCGGGGCGGACCACACCCGTCCACCTGAAGGTCGACACCGGGATGAGCCGGTATGGATTGATGCCGGAGGAGGTCCTGGCCATAGCCAGGCTGGTGAAAGATCTCCCCGGTCTGGAGCTCGAAGGGCTGTTCACGCATTTTGCCACCTCCGATTGGGCCGACCAGACCTTCGTCCGCCAGCAGCTGAAAACCTTCGAGGACGTCCTCGCGGCGCTGGGGCAGGCCGGGATATCCGTCCCGGTGATCCACGCCTCCAACTCCGGCGCCATCCAGATGTTCCCCGAATCGCACCTCACCGCGGTCCGTCCGGGGATCATCCTCTACGGATTGAAGGCCTCCGACCAGTGGCAGCCCGCGTTTCCGCTCCAGCCCGCCCTCAGCCTGAAGAGCCGCCTCAGCCGGGTGCGCGAGGTGCCGGCCGGGGCGGGGATCAGCTACGGCCGCACCGTGGTTACGTCGCGGCCAACCCGGGTCGGGCTGGTTCCGGTCGGATACGGGGACGGGTACCACCGGGCGCTCTCGAACAAGGGGATCGTGCTCGTCCGCGGCCAGCGGGCGCCGATTCTGGGCAGGGTCTGCATGGACCAGTTTGTGATCGACGTCAGCGCGGTCCCGGGGGCCCAGCAGGACGACGAGGTGGTGCTGGTCGGCGCCCAGGGCGAAGATGCGATCACGGCTGACGAGATCGCCAGGCTGCTGGGGACAATCAACTATGAGGTCACCACCTCCTTACTACCCCGCGTAACCCGCGTCTACCGCCAGGGGGGAGAATGGGTGGGCCGGAGCGGGTTGGGGGAGGAGGATCGGCCGGCCGGCCCGGGATAACAGCGCATCGCCTTTCCCGAGCGCGGCTCCCCGGCTTTTGGATTGCCCCTCCGGCTGGCTGCCCGGTTCACGCACGGGGAATCCCTACCGCCCGTTGAGAAACATTCCCCATACACAAGACACCCCCGAATCGGTATATTTAAACTGCCATCCGGAGGTGTTCCATTGAATACTGGGATCAGTAAATTCTTAAATCCAGTTAATCACAGATTGAGGTGATTGGCAAGCCGGGATGGCCATCACCGGGCCGCAGACTCGTTCGACGGTCCGGATTAATCGATAAGTAAAGCTGGGTGCCATCGCTGAGATCTGGACTATTCTCCCGAGATACCCGACCGGGTTGGATGATCCCGCCCGGTTTTCTTAGGATCGACACTGGTCATTGCCAGGTGACGTTATGCGCGTTTGAGTAGTACATTCGTCGCTACGAATATGTCGTACCAATGCCTATAATACATTCATGCAGACGAATACATCGGCGCCAGCAGAACCCCCTGAAGCAACCCTGGCCAGCTTTTTCCGCCTTCTTGGACAACCGGTCCGGATCCACATTCTCCTGGCCATCGGCCGGCGAGAAGTATGCGTCTGTCACCTGGAAGCCGTGCTCGGACAGCGCCAGGCTGCCATCTCCCAGCACCTGATGCAACTGCGTGAGGCAGGACTGGTGGTCAGTGAGCGGTCCGGCCGGCACATCTACTACCGTCTATCCCAGCCCAAGTGGATTGATTTGATGATATCGGCAGCGGCGTTCTTTGGAGAAACGGATTGGATTGCCCAAGCCCTCTCGCTTGACCCGGTCCCCGGTTGCTGCTGTCCGGAATGCAGCGCTACCCCGATTTGTCCCCGGATCTCCGAGACCGATCCGGTTCGCGAAGGCACTGAAAACAAATCCACATAACGATGCATTCGAAATGCAGTTGCCTACGTCCACATCAGGCATCCGTCCGAGGTATGTTACGTGCTGGTTGCTTTCACGCCTCGGACATCGACATCCCTGCCTGCAATTCCACCAGGCAGCTATCCTATTCAACCTAAAAGAAATGAGAAAGCTTGCTCAAGGGGCAATCTTTCGCCGGGAATCAAAACATGGAAAACACCGCTGAAAAATCCGTGATTAAAAAACTCTCGTTTTTGGATCGCTATCTCACATTGTGGATCTTCCTGGCGATGGCCGTGGGTGTCGTCTTGGGCTTCCTGTTCCCCAAAGCCATCGACTCATTCAACACCGCCGTCTCGGTCGGCACCACCAATATCCCCATCGCCTTCGGCCTGATCCTGATGATGTACCCGCCCCTGGCGAAGGTCCACTACGACGAGCTGGGGGATGTCTTCCGCAACTGGAAAGTGCTCGGGCTCTCGCTCATGCAGAACTGGGTGATCGGCCCGGTGCTCATGTTCCTGCTGGCGATCCTCTTCCTGCGCGATAAACCCGAATACATGACCGGGCTGATCCTGATCGGCCTGGCACGCTGCATTGCGATGGTCATCGTGTGGAACGACCTGGCCAAAGGTGATACTGAATATGCCGCGGGGCTGGTGGCCTTCAACAGCATCTTCCAGGTGCTCTTCTACAGCGTGTACGCCTACGTCTTTATCACCGTGCTGCCCACTTGGTTCGGCATGCACGGGGCGCTGGTGCAGATCGGCATCGGTGAGATCGCGCGCACGGTATTTATCTACCTTGGCATTCCTTTCATCGCCGGGTTTTTCACCCGCCTGATCCTGGTACGGGCCAAGGGCAAGGCCTGGTACTACACCCGCTTCGTCCCAAAGATCAGCCCGCTGACCCTGGTCGCGCTGCTCTTCACCATCGTGGTCATGTTCAGCTTGAAGGGCAACATGATCGTCTCGATCCCCCTGGATGTGGTGCGCATCGCCATCCCGCTCTTGTGCTA
>JAJYJF010000274.1 GCA_021796375.1 Chloroflexota bacterium
AAACGGGCGGCTGCTCGTAGCTCAACGCCGAGCGGGTGCTGAGGTAGATCGAGATCCCATCGGAGAGGGCCATCACGAGATCGACCTGCGCGACCCCGGGGACGGCCTGGATCACCCGGGTCATCCCGTCCAGGAAGTGCTGGCGGACGGCGCCCTGGGTGAGCGTCGGCGTGGCGCTGGGTGGGGGAACCGGGGTCGAGGTATCCGGCGGGATGGGGGTCCACGTGGGGGTCGCGGTGGCCGCCGGGCGGGTGGGTGCCTGGGTTAACGGAGGCAGGCTGGCTGGCGCTTTGGGCGCGCAGGCGGCGGCAGTCCAGATAATACAGATCAAACCGAGCAGTCCCTTTTTCATGCTGTCCTCCCTGGGCAAGGTCCGTTGGATTTATTGTAATCGCTCCGCTTGAAATTGGGCCATTGAGTTTCCGGCCCGGATCTGCTCGGCCCGAGGGAAGGACCGGAAAGCCGGTCAAAACAGGCAGGGGATAAACATCCGGGGAGGCTTCACGGATTGCACGGATGCCTCCCTTAACCAGGCGGGATATTTTTTCACCCTCGAAAAGCACCGGGTCCTCCCGCTCGACCCGGCGTCCGGTTCCCAGATGGCTGTTTCTGCGGTTATAATCTGGTTATCCTTTGACCGCAGGCTTCTCGCCCGGGTTGGATCGGGTTTTCCTCGATCACAAAAACCAGGTTCGCCCCAGGATCTCATCACCACTATCGACTATGCATATCAAGCACCTGCGTTTCTTTTTTCCACTCCTGCTGCTGGCTGCGCTTTTCCCGCCCGCGCTTCACGCCCAGGCAGTCCCAGCCGCCAGCGTCGGGCCAGGCGACCTGATCCTGGCGATGAATACGCTGCGCGTGTCGAACGGGCTGCCGGCGCTGATCGAAGACCCGATCATCGACGCGGTTGCCCAGGCGACCGCGGAGACCATGGCCGCTAACGAAATGTCCTGGCATATCGGGAATGTGTCCGGGCGCGTTCAGGCCGCCGGGTATGGGGGCGGGGCGACGGTCTGGGCCACCGAAAACTTCGCGGTCGGCTACAACCAAACCATCGACCAGATCATGATCATCTGGTCGGACCCGTCTCACATGCTCCCCGCGGTGACCGCGGCCTACTGCAACATCGGCGCCGGCACGGCCAAGGCCGCGAACGGGGCCACCTACTACATCCTGCAGGCGGCCTACGTGGCCGGGAAAAGCTGCGGGTCGTATACGTCTTCCGGGGGCAGCCGCGCAGCCGGCACCAAGGTCGGGCCGCCCCCCGTCTCCCAGGTGATCATCCCGGTCAAGGTGGCCACGCCGGATGCCGACGGCCGCCTATACCATATCGTCCAGCCGGGGCAGTCTTTCTGGGCGATCGCCATCGCCTACAAGGTCACCATCCAGGATATCCTCAAGTGGAATAACCTCCCGTCCAGCACGAGCCTGCAGGTGGGCGAGAAGCTGTTCATCCCGTCCGGGAGCACGGTGGGATACGCCACGCCGACGCCGCCGGGCATGGTCCAGATCAGCACGCCGGCGGCAGACGGCACGGTCATCCATACCGTGCAGGCCTACCAGACGCTCAGCAGCATTTCCGCGGCCTACGGGGTGAGCCTCGACACGATCCTGGCCCTGAACGGCCTGCAGGTCGACTGGCCGTTGAGCATCGGCCAGCAGTTGATCATCCACCCGAGCAACGTCACCCCCAGCCCGACCCCGCGCCCGCTCACCCCCATCGAACGGCTGACCCCCGGCAGCGACGGCAAATACTACCACACGGTGGCGAGCGGGGAGAGCCTCTCCTCCATCGCGCAGCTGTACGGGATCCGCCTCACGGACCTGATGGCCTGGAACGGGCTGGACGGGACCGCGGTGCTGCAGCCGGGGAAGAAGCTGGTGCTGCAGGTCACCCCGCCGGCTACCCTCACCCCCACCCGAGGCCCGGAAACCGCCACGCCGACCCCTACGCTGGAGACACCTTCGATCACCCCTTCGCCGAGCGCCACTCCGGTGGCGGTCGCCGCAACCCCCAGCCCCACGCCTCCGCCGAGCGGGCCTGCATCCAGTTCGTGGTGGCTGCCCGCGGGCATTGTTGCCGTCCTGCTGGCTGCTTCCGGGGTCCTGCTGAGCCGGGTGCGCATCAACAAGAAACCGCCCGCGTAGCGCTCCCGGCTCGATCGCAGCCGCTGGAGACTTAATCGAACAGCCCCAGGCGAGGAAAATGACCTCCGCCCGGGGCTGCTTCTTTTTCGGTTGAATTCAGACTGCTACGCCATCAGCCGGCCGAGGGACTCTTCTGGACGCCCGCCTCGGTGGTGTTCACCGGGGTTTCGATCTCCGGCGCCGGGGCCGGTTCCTCGCGCGGATCCAGAACCTCCACCAGCTGGGTCGCGATCCCCTGGCGGACGTCCTTCCAGCGCTCCACGGGCAGGGAGAGGAAAGCCAGGCCGGCGTGCGGCAGGGCGACAATCTCATGGGTGAGCGTGGGGATCAGGCTCTCCAGGCCGGGGTTGTGACCCACGACGAGGGCGGTATCCACCTCCTCGGGCAGCTTCCGGATCAGCTTCAGCAGGGTATCGGCCTCGGCCATGTAGAGGGCTTTGTGTTTATCGACCTTTCCCTGAAAATTGATTTCGCGGGTGAGGATCTCCACCGTTTGGGCGACCTTTTTGGAGGGGGATGCAAGGATCACCTGGGGCGGCGCCATTTTCGCCCGCAGCTGGGACGCGGCAATTTTTGCCAGGCGGGCGCCTTTCTTGCTGATTGGCCGGTTGCGTTCTTTCTTGACCTCGGCCTTTGGATCCGATTTCGCGTGCCGCATCAGGATGAGTGTTTTCATGGTTTTCCCTCGCAATAAGGACCCAATTGAGTCCGCTAACAGTAAGTTTTTGGAATTGTCTTACCCCCTCATTCACTATACCTTAAAACCCGGCGGGAAAGTCCCAGTTTAACAAGATGTTAACAAAAACCTGAGGCCGGATTAAATCCGCCCCAAACCAGGGCCAATCCCGCTCCCCAGGAGGGCTCTGGGAGCCAGAAAAACCGTGAACCGTCACGGACCGGCTGCCCGTTAATCCATTCTTTACAGGCGCATCTCAAACCATTAATACTCCATTTAAACGGGCTTCAACTTCAGATGCTACGCTTGAAGCGTGAGAAAAAAATGACATTCCGAAAATTCGGGAATAAGGAGAAGATCTCAATGCACACCCATAAAATCGCCCCCTGGATCGTCCTGATGGCTGCCCTGGTCTTGCTGAGCGCCTGCTCGCCAGCAGCCGCCGTGCCGGCCCAGTCCGGAGGGGCTGCCGGGGCGAATACCGCGGCCCCCGCCTCGGGCTCGATCCAGCTCACCGGCGCCGGCGCCACCTTTCCCCTGCCGCTCTACACCCAATGGACCTACACCTACCAGTCGGTCGACCCGTCGGTCGCGATCAACTACCAGGGCATCGGCTCCGGGGGTGGGAAGAAAGCCATCATCGACGGGACCGTCGATTTCGCCGGCTCCGATTCGCTGGTGAGCGACTCCGAGTATGCCGCCGGCAAGGACCTGCAGATGCTGCCCGCTGTGGCCGGCGCCGCGGTTCCGATCTATAACATCTCCGGCATCTCCGCTTCCGATCCGAAGCTGGTCCTCGACCGCCAGACCCTGGTGGATATTTACAACGCCAAGGTCACCAAGTGGAACGACCCCGAGATCCTCAAGCTCAACGATGCCCTGAAAGCCAAGCTCCCCGACAAGCAGATCACGGTGGTCCACCGCTCGGACGGCTCCGGGACGACCGAGATGTTCACCAAAGCCCTCTCCTCCTTCAGCCCGGACTGGAAAGCCGGCGGGGCTCAGGCCGTGGACTGGCCGGTGGATAAGGCCGGGAACGGGATCGGCGGCAAGGGCAACCCGGGCGTCGCTGCCGTGGTGATGAACACCCCCAACTCGATCGGGTACGTCGAGCTCGATTACGCCGTCGAAAACAGCATCGCGTTCGCCGATATGATCAACAAGGCCGGTCAGAAAGTCACCGCGAACGGCGACAGCCTGGCCTCCGCCATGAACGATTTCGCGAATTCCTTCACCGACAAGATGACGAACGTCATCGTGGAC
>JAJYJF010000004.1:0-13717 GCA_021796375.1 Chloroflexota bacterium
AAACAGGCTGAATAAAAGATCGATCCCGGAGCGACCGGGCGATAAAATCCTCAAAACTAGCTGGCCGCCGGCCGAGCAGCCCTGACAGCACGCTTGGATTCCCCCAAAAGCCGTAGCGCTCGTAATAGCGGAACATTTGCAGCAGCGTCGCGATCGCGGTATCGGGCAGCCCCGCGGATCGGGAGGCTTGCTCCCAGCGGCCGAGGGGCACCTGCTCGACGCGGACTGCTCTGCCCAGCAGGCGTCCCGCGATCTCGGCGACCTCCGTCTGGGTCAAGACTTCGCCGCCAGCCAGCTCGTAGATCGCCCCGGCGTGGCCGGGCACGGTCATCACGACCGCGGCCGCGCCCGCTACATCCTCCAGGTCCACCATCCCCAAGCGGGTGGAAGCCGCGTAAGGCACCGCGTAGATGCCATTCTGCGCCATGTTCTGCCACTGCGGCAGCAGGTTCTGCATGTATGCGGCCGGCTGCAGGATGGTGTATGCCAGCCCGGACTTGAACAGCCGCTCTTCGACCCGCATTTTATTCCAGTGGTGCGGCATTTCCTCGATCTGAGGATGGAGCACCGAATGATATACGAACCGTGAAACACCCGCGGAAACCGCCGCCTGGATGGCCATTTCTGCGATCCAGACCTCCGCAGGTTCCATGTTCGGGCAGATATGGTAGACCTGTTCGATGCCGTGAAACGCTTCCTTAATCACCTGCGGGTCGTGCAGATCCCCGGCGAGGACTTCCGCTGCCCCCAGGGCGCGCATCGCATCCGCCTGTTCCGGCCGGTGGACCAGGACCCGGACCGTGCTCCCCCGTTTCACGAGTGCATTTAAGACGGCGCGGCCAGTCTTCCCGCTGGCGCCTGTGATCAGGATCATACCTGCCCCGCTGTGCATCGATCCCAGCCTAAAAACATCCGCATCAGGTCAGCCATTCATGCTGCAAGCATGGATTCGGGGCAGCCAGGGCTGCCCCGAATCTCGGTCGTCGATCAGGAAAGGAACTAGTCTGCCGCGGCGCTCTCGCCGACGGCTTCGCGCTCGTAGGACGGTTTGAAGAGCAGGAAGATGAGGTTCAGCAGGATCCCCAGCACGGCGCCTGTCGCGATGGCGGGCAGGCCGTACGGGAAGGCAATCCCCAGCGGCGGGAAGGGCAGGAAGCTGCCCGGGAAGCCGATGGTGCCGCCGATCCCCACGATGAGGATGACCGCGCCGATCGCCAGCTGCTTCGGATCGAACAGGTTCACCTTCTCGGAGATCATCAGAGCAATCCCCTGCATGCCGATGACGCCAAACAGGTAGATCATCAGGCCGCCGATGACGGGGGTCGGGATCGAGTTGACGATATCGGCGAGCGGCCCGATGAACCCGAGGACGATCGCGATGGCGCCCGCCGTGATCAGGGCCGGGCCGGAGTAGTTGCGGGTGATCACCATCAGCGAGTTGTTCTCGCCGTAGTTCGTGCCCGCGGTGGACCCGAAGATGCCGTTGATCATATCGTCCAGGCCGTCCAGCATCAGGTTCAGGCCCACATAGCGGCTCAACCCATACTTCTGGGAGCCCTTCTCCTCAGCCAGGTGATCCACGTACAGCGAGATCTGGTAGAGGTGCGCCGTGGATTCCGGGATGGTCGCGATGCACATAATGCCCACGCTGACGATCACCGTGATGGTTGCCGGATCGTTAAAGACCGGGAACGTAAATATTGGGGCGGTGATGAAGCTGGAGTGAATCACGGTCCCGAAATTGATCAAGCCGCCGATGGCCGCAGCGATATACCCGGTGATGGCGCCCATCAAAACCGGCAGCAGCCCGATAAAGCCCTTATTCTGCAGGTAAACGGAATAACCGATGGTAGCGAGCAGGGTGACGAAAGCTACCACCCACCAGGTCAGGATGCCGTGCGGCGCGGCAGCCGCATCGTAACCGCTGGCTTCGGAAAGCGCGGTGGCGCCCAGGCCAATCCCGATGGTGCAGGCAACCGAGCCGGTGATGATCGGGGGCAGCACCTTATCCAGGGCTTCCTTCCCACCCGCCAGGCGGATGAGCAAGCCGACCAGCACGTTCAGGGTGCCGGTTGCCAGAAAGCCGGCCTGGACAACCGACAGGGTGTGCGGGTCAGCCGCGACGCCAAGCTTGGCGTGGGTGATCGCGACTACCGCGGCAATGTAGCTGAAGCTCGAGCCATAATACAGCGGGATGAACTTCCCCATGGATAGCTTGGACCCGACCAGCGCGGCGATCGTCCCCAGGCCGGTCACGGTCAAGACCGTGCTGACGTGGAAACCCATCAGCAGGGCGCACAGAACCGTCGCCGGGAACATGGTGACGACGTGCTGGAGCCCGAGCAGCAGCATTTTGCCAAATGGAGGCTGATCGTTTGGCAGGTAGCCATGAATTACCGGTCGCATGGCTACTGCTTTCGATTTGGCTGAGGTAGTGGCCATCTGATTTATCCTTCCTTCAACTAGTTTGAGTGTTCCTGAAAAGGATGATTATGGTGACGCATTACCCGCGCGGGCAATGCACGATGGAACTACCAACCATTTTTTCTTGCCCGGCCACCTCCTTTCGGGTTGCCTGCCATCCAGGGGGCGTCACGCCTGGATGGCAGGCCTTTGACAAATGGAAAATTGCACCACTTCGACCCGGATTACTCCCTAGTGGGTAATCTGAGAGAGGATGTATGCCGCGATTAGAAAGATGATTGCCACCGGGATGACATACATGACCATGCGTACTTCGGCGATCTGGTACCACTTCCGTTCGCCGACATCCTTCTGGTTGAGGGTGGTCACATCGGTGTAATCTTTTTGTTTTTCTTCTTGCTCGTTGAGGTCTTGAGTCATTTTACATCCTTTGATTAATTTTTCAAACAGGGTTTAGTTAGGCGTTTTTCCAGCCATTCGCGCCTGCAGGGTCTTATCCAGCGTCTCGAAGCCCTTATTGATCATGCTCTTGCCGACGCTTTCAATCAGGCGCTGGCCGATGGCGGCCAGTTTTCCGCCGATATTGAACTCGCCCGTATACTTGAGCAGGGTCTTATCTGGCGCTTGGGCTTCGAGGAAAACGTTGCCGACGCCTTTGGCGAACCCGGCGGCTCCCTTGCCCTCCACGGTCAGGGTGCAGCTCTCCGGGGGGACTTCATTCGAGACGGTCAGCCTGCCGGCGAAGCTGCCGGAGACCGGGCCGATGCGCACGTAGATCCCGCCTTCGTATTCGTTCGGACTGATCTGCTTCAGGCTCTGGGTGCCGGGCAGGCAGCTGGCAAGGACCTCGGGGTCCCGCACCATCGCCCATACCTCCTCTCGCGGGCCGTTGAAAAGATAGTCGCCTTCAAGCTTCATGCGTTCTGTTCCTTCCTTCTGGTTCGGTTGTGGGCCGGTTATGCCTGTTTCGCGGCCTGGACGATTTGGAAGAGGCGGTTAGGACTGAGCGGGGCCTCGCTGATCTCCAGGTTGTACTCGGGCAGGGCATCCTCAACCGCCTGGACGAATGCCGGTGGGATCGGGATCGCCCCGGCTTCGCCCACGCCCTTGATCCCCAGCGGATTCAAGGGCGACGGGGTGTGCAGGTGGGCGATTTCGATGGGGGGCAGATCCGACGCGCGCGGGATCAGATAATCCATGAACGAGGCGTTCTGCAGCTGCCCGTTGTCGTCCATCTCCAGCTTCTCAAAGAAAGAATTGCCGAGCCCGAGCCCGACTCCGCCGTGGATCTGGCCTTCGAGGATCATCGGGTTGAGCACCGTGCCGCAGTCGTGGGCCATCACCAGGCGCTGGATGCGCGCGTTGAACGTATCCGGATCTACCTCCACGATCATGGCGCAGCAGCCGTATGCGGTTGCGCCGTAAGGCGGTCCAAAATACGCGGTCGCTTCCAGTCCGGGTTCGGTGCCCGGCTCGACCGCGCCGCGCGACGGGTTCGCCTTGACCGCCAGCTCCGCCAGGGAGATGCATCTGCTCGGGATGTCCGCCACGCGGACCATGCCATCGGCCAGCTCCAGCTCTTCCTCGGGCGCTTCAAGGATCTTGCTGGCCATCTTCAGGATCTTCTGGCGGACCAGCAGCGCGGCCGCGTTGACGGCGCTCCCGGCGACCGTTGCGCCCCGGCTGGCGAACGTCCCGGCGCCCCAGTGGAAGGCTTCCGTGTCGCCGGTCGTCACGAAGATATTCTTGGGGTCAACCCCCAGCTGCTCGGCGGCAACCTGCGCGAAGGAGGTGAAATGCCCCTGCCCCTGGGTCCCAACGCCCGTCGACAGGTTGACCTTGCCGCTGGCTTCGACCGTGATCCGCGCGCCCTCGTACGGCCCCACGCCGGATCCCTCCGTGAAGAACGAGATCCCCAGGCCGACGTGCTTGCCCTCCGCGCGCAGCCGGGGCTGCTCCTCCTTGAGAAACGCCTCGTAGCCGATCATCTCCTTGGCTTTATCGAGGGCTGCCGGGTAGTTGCCGCTGTCGAGCACGTTCTTGGCGAAGTCCTGCCCGACGATGCCGGTCTTATAGGGGAACTCGTCCGGCTGGATCATGTTCATGCGGCGGATTTCCGTCCGGTCCATGCCGAGCCGTTTCGCCGCCTTGTCCATCAGGCGCTCCATGACGAACGTGCCGTAGGTGCGCCCGGCGCCGCGCAGCGGGGTCACCAGGATGCGGTTGGTGAACACGACCCGGTATTCGGTCAGGTAGTTGGCGACCTTGTACGGCCCGGTGGTGTGGGTCTGGGTGTTAAGCGGGATCGTGAGCGCGTAGGAGTTGTAGGCGCCGGTATCGTGGATGAACACGTCCTTGACGCCGAGGATCTTCCCATCCCGGGTGAGGGCCATCTCGGCCTCATGGATCTGGCGGCGCTCCTGGCTGGTGTCGCCGAAGTTTTCCTGCCGGTCCTCGATCCACTTGACCGGCCGCCCGAGCTGGAGGGAGGCCCAGGAGACGACGATCTCTTCCGGCTGGTAGAGCAAGATTTTCGGGCCGAAGCCGCCGCCGACGAACGGCGCAATCACGCGGATCTGATGCTCGGATAAGCCCAGGATCGTGGCCAGCCCGTTCCGCAGCGCGATCGGTCCCTGGGTGGTCGCCCACATGGTCAGGGATTGGCTCTTGTTATCCCAGGAAGCCACATATCCCCGGTTCTCCAGGGCGGCAGCCGTTCCGCGTTCCATGACGATGTGCGTCTTGACGATGAGATCGGCCCGGGCTGCCGCCTCGGCGTAGCTGCCGTTCTCCTGGTGAACGAAGGAGGCCAGGTTGGTGCCGAGATCTTCATACAGCAGCGGCGAGCCTTCGCCCAGGGCTTTCTCGAGGTCGATGACCGCCTCCAGCGGCTCGTAATCCACCACGATTTCCGCCGCGGCGTCCTCCGCGATGTAGCGGCTCTCGGCGATGACCACCGCAACCGCTTCGCCCTGGTGGCGCACCTTATCCTTCGCCATCGGCACCTGGGTGCGCTGGTTGAACACCACCCCGGGGATCCCGGAGGGCGGCGGCACGTTCAGCGGTCCCGGCTTCCAGATCTTGCCAAGATCGGCCGCCGTATAGACCGCCACCACACCCGGGTGCTGCCTGGCGGCCGAAGGATCGATGCTTTTAATCCAGGCATGCGCGTAATCGGAGCGCAGGAAAGCCGCGTGCAGCATGCCCGGCAGCTGCACGTCATCGACAAACAGCGCCTGCCCGGTGAGCAGCCGCGGGTCTTCGTTTCTCTTCAGTCTTTGACCTAGGTATTTTCCGGCCACGGTTTCACCTCGCCTCAGCCTTACGGCTGGCCACCATCTCCGACGCCAGTTGGACCGCCTGGACGATGTTCTGGTAGCCCGTGCAGCGGCACAGGTTCCCGTCCAACGCCTCGCGGACCTCTTCCTCGGTTGGATTGGCGTTCTGCTCGACGAAGGGCAGCACCGACATGATCACCCCCGGCGTGCAGAAGCCGCACTGCAGCCCGTGAGCCTCGCGGAAGGCTTCCTGGATCGGGTGGAGGTTATCCATCGTCCCCAGGCCCTCGATCGTCCGGATCTCGTGCCCGTTTGCCTGCGGAGCAAACAGCAGGCAGGAGCGGACCGGCTTCCCATCCAGCAGGATGGTGCACGTGCCGCAAACCCCGTGCTCGCAGCCGACGTGCGTCCCGGTGAGGCCGAGCTCGTGGCGGATAAAATCGACCAGCAGCATGCGCGGCTCGACCGTATGTTCGTAGCGGGTGCCGTTTACAGTCACTTGAACTTTGACCAGCTCGCTCATATCAGCCTCTCTTCCCCCTCGCTCGCTCGCCTGCTTCTTCCAGGGATTTCGCCACCAGAACGCGAATGAGGTGCCGGCGGTATTCTGGCGAGCAGTGGATGTCTCCGCCCGGATCGGTATCGACGGTCGCGGCCGCTTCCGCCGCGGCTTCGATCGTCTCCGGGGTGAGCAGCTTGCCGGCCAGGCTCGCTGCCGCACGCCCCGCCAGGACGGGCGTTTCGCCCACCGAAAGGAGGGCGATGCGGGCAGCCGCCACCCGCTCGCCGGGATCCAGTGTGACCACAGCGGCCACGCCCACCAGCGCCTGCGCCCCGGCCTGGCGAGCCATCTGATGGTAGCTCGTCCCAGTGCGGGCGGGGAGCGCCGGAATTTCAACCTCTACCAGCAGCTCATCGGGCTCCATCGCGGTGGTAAACGGCCCGAGGAAGAACTCGTCGCACCCTACCCAGCGGTCGCCGTTCTTGCTGCGGATGTGATAGCGAGCGTTCAAGGCCAGGGTTACCGCCGGGAGATGGCCGGCAGGGTCCGCGTGGGCGATTGCCCCGCCGAAGGTCCCGCGGTTCCGGATTTGCGGGTGAGCGATGAACGGCATCGCCTGGAGGATGACCGGGAAGCGCTCGGCCACCATCGGGTTGTGCTCGACATCGCTGTCTCGGGTCATCGCGCCGATGACGACCCCGCCGTCCGGCGCGGGTTTGATATAAGCAAGATCGGGAATATTGTTCAAATCCAGCAGCGCAGGTGGTTGGGCCAGGCGGAAGTTCATGGACGGCACCAGGCTTTGCCCACCTGCCAGCACCTTGATGTCATATCCTTTTTCCGAAAGGATATCCAGCGCCTCGTCAACGCTGGCGGGTGCGTAGTAATCGAATGGGGCAGGTTTCATTTAGGATTAACCTCCTCAAACCGCGATGGATCAGCAAAAACCCCTATCCACCCTGTCGGTGGTTATCTCCCAGAGCCCTGTGGCAGTCTTCCCGCGGGGCTCTGGGCTAACGTTTATGGATTCTGTGCCGGCAGGATCGCTGCTGCGAGGATGCATGCTCGCGATCTGGCCGGGGATCAGCCTTCCGCGAAGGCCACGAACCTGCCCCACATGGATTCTGCCTCCATCGCCCGCTGGACGTAGCAGCCGATATAGTACCGGCCGCTGGGCAGCGAGTTCAGATCCTTCCCGAGATTTTCGGCATGGACGATCCGCTTGGGGAACAGGTTGAAATGCATATCCTGGTAGTACTTTTCCAGTGGGAACATCTCATCCCAGTCTTTCCCAAAGTCGCGCTTGAGCTTCTCGTTCGCTTCCTGGAAGGTCTTCGGATGCCAGATTCTCTGGATAGTATTCATAGGGTGATCGGCTGCCACACAGTCGATCCCGATCCACTTGATTTTTCTTTTTGCGATCCAATCCGCGAAATCCGGGGAGGGACCCGGGTGCTTGATCATGTAGCGGAACTCGTCAGAATCCGGGCTGGTCCAGCCCAGCTTGCCCCATCCCGTTTTGATGATCAGGATGTCGCCGTCGTGCAGGTCGACGACGCTTTCGATCATTTCAGGAGTATAAACACTCGAGTTGCTCACCAGGTGTGAGATATCGGCGACGACGCCCGGGCCAACCCATTCATCCAGGGGGACCTCGCCGATCGTCCGCCCGCGCGGGTAGAAGTGCTTTTCCCCGTCCATGTGGGTGGCCAGGTGGATGGATGCGTTGCAGATCGATCCATTGCGCCCCATGCCGAAGTACTGGCCGCCCACCCGCTTGGTGTACTTCACCGTCAGGGGCTCGTAGTTCGCCCACTGGGGGGATTGGACGCTGAAGGGGACGGATAGGTCGAACATCTTCGCCGATTCCATCGCCGCGTAGAAGTCCTCCGCCTTCATGTTATCCGGCGCCTGGTACGCAGCCACCCGGGACCAGGCGGATTCGACTTCCATGAAGGGGATCGGCTCGCAGGTGATCCACGCCCGCTGGTTGCTCAGCTTGTTGATGTCGCCGACGATGCATTCGACCATCACCAGGTGAGATTTTGGCATCTCCAGGTGGGTGAGCTCGTAGTACTCATCCACCGGGAAGACCTCATCCCAGTGTTTGCCGGTTGCATCGCAGAGCTTCTGGTCGGCCAGCTTGAAGTGATTCTCGTGCCAGCGCCGGATGGGGGTGTTCATCGGGTGTTCGGCGCTGCCGCAGTCGACACCGATCCACTTCAATTTCATGTCCATCGCCCAGCGGTAGAACTGCATCGAGGGCCCGGGGTGGCGGACCAAGTAGCCAAACTCTTTCCCTTCGACCCCGCCCTGCGCGTTCGGGTTGACGGTATCCGGCTGGTCCCAGGAGTAGCGGTTGTAGCCGGTATTCACGATCAGGATGTCGCCCGGCTTTACGTTGACCTTCGAGAGGATCATCTCCGGGGTGTACACGCTGTAATCGGAGACCAGGTCAGAGATGTCGGCGATGACCCCTTCGCCGCTCAGGTCTTTGAGCGGGATCTCGCTGATCGCCCGCCCGCCGGAGTGAAATGCGCGCTCTCCAACCAGGTGGGTGCCGACCGTGTTGCTCCAGTTGAATATCTGGCCGTTCGCCCCCGCGCCACCGCCGAACGCGCCGGTGAGCCGCTTGAAGAAGTGAACCTCGAGCGCTTTCTCCATGGGCCACGGTGGGGTGTAGATGCTGCACTGCTGGGTCAGATCATAGAGTTTTGCGCCTGCCATCATCTTGATGAACTCGTTACGATCCATATTTGCCTCCATATATTGTCAGTAGCCGCCGCCCCGGTTTCCCACAACCGCGCTGCGGAATGTGAATGGCCGGTTTAGTACCCGTACTTCTCTGCGAAGGCGACCAGTGCATCCTCAAAGATGTTCGCCGGGGGCGTGACCACGCCCGCGCCGACCTGTCCGACGCCGGGCTCGCGGTGAGCAACGCCCGTATTTACCCGCGGCAGGATCCCCTTCTCGACCACTTTGCGAATATCCACCCCGGTGGGCGTGCCGCGGAAATCGAGGTAGGGGATGGTGAAAAATTTATGCTCGGCGTAGGTGATCTCGTACATATCCAGGGTGGTATTCACCGCGTCCTTGGCGGTCCCGCCGATAAAGGTAACGATCGCCGGAGCCGAGGCCATGGCAAAGCCGCCGAAACCGGCCGTCTCGGTGATGGTCGAATCGCCGATATCCGGATTGGCGTCTTTTTCGCTGAAGCCGGGGAAGTACAGCGCTTTCACCATGCCGGCCGGCCCGGTGAACCAGCTTTCCCCCAGCCCGCTGACGCGGATTCCGAAATCGGTCCCGTTGCGGGCCATCACGGTGACGATCGTGCTGCCTTCCACGTTATCGCCCGCGGCCGTCATCGATTTCGCCGCGGCCATCACCGGGTTCAGGATGCTCAGCGCATTTTCACCGAGGAACTTGATTACTTCGTAGGCGGTCGATGGATTTTTCGCGACCCGGGCAACGTGGGGCGCCAGGGCAGTTGTGTAGAGCTGAGACGCGGCGTCCAGGCGGTTGTGGCCATCGTCGCCCATGTGCAGCGCCTTGGCCAGCATGGTCCGGATATCGATCCCGCCCACCGATTTCAGGGCTGCATCGACGGTCGGTCCGAGGACCTCGTTCATCCAGGTCAGCTTGGCGATGACCTCGGGGCTGTAAGCGCCCATGCGTAAAACTTTCCCGCGGCCTTCGTTCAGCCCGGAGTAGGCTTTGTTCCCGTGGGTGGTATTCTCCACGACATAAACCATCATCGAAGGGGAGATCAGCCCGGCCATTGGACCCGCGGCGTTGTGATGGTGGCAGGGCTCGAACGCGACCTCGCCTGCCTGGATGAGCGCTTCGGCCTCGGCGGCGTCCTTCGCCATCCCCTCGAAGATGAGCGCGCCGTATGCGGCGCCTTTCATGGGTCCGGCCATCCGCTCCCAGGTGACCGGCGGCCCGGCGTGCAGCAGCAGGTTGGGTTTCATCCCCGGGATAACGTCGATCGCCTTCCCCATGCCGGTCAGGATCGGATGGGCTTCCATCATTCGCTCGACTGCGGTGGTGTTTGCTTTTTCTATGTCAATCATTCGGGTTCCTCCAGTGAAAAGCCGCCCGCGGGTGAGGCTCCCCACTCACCGGCGAGCGGCATGAGATTACCGCTGCTTCATTCTTTCAAGGATGGACATCAATCGATCGTTCCCCCCGGCTGGCGGGCGCCAATCTACCTGAACCGTGGGGACATTCTGTACTTTCAGGTTCTCGGAGAAGGACTCCAGGCCGACGTTGATCCCCGCCAGGGGTTTTTGCAACCCGGTTAAATCGACCGGGGTGGAAGCGGCGCCGTCCGGGGTGGGCTGCGCGTTCAGGCCCTGCAGGATCTGCCCGGCGTAACGGACCACCTCTTCGTTGCTGGTGCTGACCCATACCCCGGCGCCTTTCAGCTGCTCGATCTGATGATCCAGGTTCTGGGGATCCTCGCCGGTACCGGTGACCACGGCCACCACCTCAAGATACCTGCCGCCCGCTTCCGCTGCCTTTTTAGCCTTCACGACCGCCGGGGCCAGCTCGCTGGCCGGATCGGGATGAGATCCAAAGCCGATCACCACGTCGAGCATGATCACGGCTACGCTCGGATCCTCCCCTTCCTCAAGCAGCCTGCGGATGCGGAGCTCGTTATCCATCATGGGGTGCAGGCGGCCCACGGTGAACTCATCCTCCCCCAGGTCCACAATCGTATGTTCCTGGCTGATCAATGAGTTGGCCAGCTTGTACTCTTTGTTGAGCGGAGCGTTCGCCCATACCCTGGGCAGGTAGCCCTGCAGGATGTACTGTGCTTCATAAGCCAGCGTCCCGCCGGAAAAGAGGCCGCGGAAGTAGCGCTGCCCGGGAGCAAAACGCTCGAGCGGGAGGGATCCCGCCTTCGCCTGCGGGGGATTTTTAACCAGCTCCACGGCCATCTGGGCGGCTTCGTCCAGGCTGCCGGCAAAATACAGGTTCTCGATCTGGCGGGCAGCCAGCGGGCGAGCGATGAAGTTGACCACGACCGGCTTCCCCGCCTTCCGCGCCACCTGCAGCACTTCATCTGCCACCCTGGGCGCCGGCGGCTTGGAGACCAGCACGATCACCGCCGTTTCCGGGTCCCGGCTGAGGACGTCGATTCCCTGCTTGAAGGTGATCGCGCCGACCTTCTCTGAGAGATCCCGGCCGCCGGTGCCGATCCCATAGCTGACCCCGCCGCCCATCTGGTGGATGCGCGACGTCACCTGCTGCAGCCCAGTCCCTGCCGCCGCCACGACGCCGATCGGTCCCAGGCGAACCTTGTTTGCGAACCCCAACCCCACCCCATGGATGATCGCCGTCCCGCAGTCGGGACCCATCACCAGCAGGCCCTTGCTGGATGAAATTTGTTTCAGGCTGATTTCATCGTCCACGGAGACGTTGTCGCTGAACAGGAAGACGTGTTTTCCGAGCCGGAGAGCCTCGCGCGCTACCCCGGCAGCATAGCGCCCCGCGACCGAGATCAAGACCCATTCCGCGTCCGGCAGGTCATTCACCGCGGTTTCAAGCGACTGCGGGCGGTGTTCTTCCGAGACGGCGCTCTTCCGCTTCGTGAGCAGCTCATCCACCTTGCCCAGCGCTCCGGCGGCGACAGCTTCGCTCTCCGCGCGTACGACCAGCACCAGGTCATCCGGCTTCGCCTTCTCGACTTCCGGGGATAGAAGGTCGATGTGGGCAAGCAGCTCCTTGTTTCCCTCGGTACCCATCACCACCCCGGCGTCCAATACGCCCGGCAGGGCAGCAAGGTTGCGCTGCAGCTGCATCAGAAAAGCGGAATCAAAATAAGCGCCGGATCGAATTTCTGCTTTTGTGGCTGGCAATTTTCCCTCCTGAGAGTTGTTTGGAAAGATCAACCCGTACTGCCGCCAGTCCTGTCTTTCACCACCCGTCAGAACACAGCGGATTTTCCAACCAGGTTCGAGTTAGAAACGAAAAACCTGCCAATCGGAGTGAGTTGACAGGTCAAGCCGCGCTGATTTGGTAATGTACGATCATCCCGAAAGGGCAATGGAAATAAGGCGCCGCATGTTCTTGAATAGATCTCAAAGAGCGCTCGGAACCTTTCCTGGACTAAAAAACCGCTTTGAGGACAAATCAACGTCCTCAAAAAAGCCTGGATGTAAAATTGTTGGCGACACTTCTATATCGCGGGTCACATTAAAGGGGGAGATACGAAAAAAGTATAGCACCGCTGCAATCGCTTGTCAAATGTCGGAGGACCCAATCGAAATAAACTTGTATAGCGTGTGTTAGAATAGGGTATCTCCGTAAGCGGGTTATTGCGAATAAATGGTATTCGATGGCAGCTGGGAAATACCGCCAAAAAAGTCCTCACTACCTTTCACATCCTACTGAAAAGGAGCATTCACAATGAGACTCGAACCGCCAGAAAAGGTATCGCAAGAACAGATCACCATCGATGTCCGGGAAATTGAGCCGCTCCTCCAGGCGCCAGCCATGGAGTTGCCCGCCTGGCCGGAAGCCATGATCAAGATGAGGGATGGCCGCATCCTTTACATCCGCCAGGCGAAGCTGGAAGATGTGCCCCTGATGCTCGAGTACATGCGAAAGGTAATGAACGCCGACCACGACTTTTATGATATTGTCGGCGCCCGCGTCTACGCGGAGATCCTCGGCTGGTACCGCAGCCGGCTGAAGGACCCCTTCCACCTGATCGGCACGTTCGACGGGGTTTGGGCTGGGCTCGCCAACGGCCGGGTGATGAACGAGGATGTGGCGATCAGCCTGCACACCATGACGTTTGCCCGCCGCGGCCGCATCGGCTACGCGATGTATTATGCAAAAACCTACTACGCTCTCGAAATCTTGAAGTGCAAAGAGTGGTGGTCGACCTTCGAAAGCTACAACGGCTGGCGCATGGCCGGCCTTGAAATGGCCCAACCCACCTACCCCTGGCCCGAGTACCAGCACGAGCTCGGCGGGGCGCGGGTTTACTACGTCACCAAGCGCTATTGGGACCAGGCGCTGCGGAATTTCTGCCCCCAGATGATCGGCAGCGACCTGACTTTCGACGTCCCGGACGAGGTGCGTAAAGCGAACGAGGTCTTCAAGCTGCCCGAGGAAGTCGTCGTTTAATACTCCAATTCTCTCGATCCGCACAGCCTGGCAGCCCTCCGCTTGCCAGGTTGTTTTTAATTCGGATAAAATCCAGCTATGATCGCCCAGTCTCTCAGTGGAAAATGGAAATTCCGCCGCCTTCCGGATGGGGACTGGCAGCCCGCGGAAGTGCCTGGCAGCGTCCACCTGGACCTGATGCGCCTGCAGCAGCTCCCTGATCCTTTCTTCCGGGAGCAGGAGAAGGACGCCGCCTGGGTGGCTGAATCGGATTGGGAATATGCCCTTCAGTTTGACTGCTTGCCGGAGCTGCTTGCCCAGCCGCGCATCTGGCTGACCGCCGGCGGATTGGACACGCTTGCCGAGGTGAACCTGAACGGGCAGCACCTCGGCA
>JAJYJF010000004.1:13727-20184 GCA_021796375.1 Chloroflexota bacterium
TGTTCCGGGCCTCCCGCTGGGAGGTGTCCACCAAGCTCCACGCCGCCGGCAACCAGATTTCGGTGATTTTCCGCAGCCCGGTTGGCTACATCACGACCCGCTACCGGGCCAGACCGCTCCACAGTAGCCTGGAATCGATCCCTGGAGGAACCTATATCCGCAAGGCAGCCTGCCATTTCGGGTGGGACTGGGGTCCCCAACTTCCCTCCATCGGAATCTGGAAGGAAATCCGCCTGGAGGGCTTCCGCCGGGCGCGGCTGGCGGAGGTCCACCTGCGGCAGTTTCACGAAGAAGGCAGGGTCCGTGTCGAGGCCGCGGTTGAGATCGACCGCTGGGAGCCCGGAGCATTGCAGGCCCGCATGGAGGTGATCTCTCCCACCGGGGAAGTGTCCTCCCAGGCGGTCGCGGTCGGGGGCAGCGCCGGCCTGCTGCGGGTGGAGATCGCCCGCCCGGAGTACTGGTGGCCGAACGGGTATGGAGCGCAGCCCCTGTTTGCGGTGAAGCTCGATCTCCTGGAGGAGGGGCTCGAGCTGGACCAGCGTTCCTTCGAGATCGGCCTGCGGACGGTCGAGCTGCGGCGCGAGCCCGATCCGTGGGGCGAATCATTTACCTTTGTGGTGAACGGGGTGCCGGTCTTCGTGAAAGGGTCCAACTGGATCCCACCCGACCCGTTCCCCAACCGGATCACCGGCGCGAGGCTGGAGAAGCTCATCAGCAGCGCCGCAGCCGCGAATCAGAACATGCTGCGGGTTTGGGGCGGCGGGATCTATGAGGAAGACCGGTTTTACGAGCTCTGCGACCGTCTCGGGATCCTCGTCTGGCAGGATTTCATGTTCGCGTGCGGAATTTACCCCCTGGATGACCCGGTTTTCAAGGCTGGCGCGCTCGCGGAGATCCGCGAAAACGTGCAGCGCCTGCGCCATCGTGCATCCCTGGCCCTCTGGTGCGGGAATAATGAAATCGAGGTGGGCTGGGCTGAGTGGGGCTGGTCTCACCCGGGGATGGCCAGCCTGAAGACCGCTTACCGGCAGTTTTTTTATGAAGAGCTGCCGGCCCTCCTGGCGCGTGAAGACCCCGGGCGTGCCTACTGGCCCAGCTCGCCCTCATCCGGGGCTGCCTTCGACCATCCCAACTCCTCCGACCGCGGAGATGCGCATTACTGGGAGGTCTGGCACGGGCGCAAGCCGTTTTCGGAATACCTCCAGCAGTTCCCCAGGTTTATGAGCGAGTTCGGCTTCCAGGCTCTTCCACCCTTGAGCACCATCGAGACGTTTACCGACCCCGAAGACCGGAATTTAACCTCCGCTGTCATGGAGCACCACCAGCGCAGCGGGGTCGGCAACGAGCTCATCCTCTCGCAGCTGGCCGCTCATTTCCGCGTTCCATCCAGCTTTGACGCGCTCGTTTATGTCAGCATGCTGCTGCAGGCGGAAGGGATCCGCTACGGGGTGGAGCACTGGCGGCGCAGCAAACAGCGCGTCAGCGGCGTCCTTTACTGGCAGCTGAACGATACCTGGCCGGCGATCTCGTGGTCCAGCATCGACTACTTCGGGCGCTGGAAAGCCCTGCACTACGCGGCCAGGCGGTTTTACGCGCCGGTCCTGCTGTCTGCCGGACGGGCGGGGAACCGGATAACCCTGCACCTGACGAGCGATCTGCGCGAACCGGTCGAGGGCGCCGTTGCCTGGCAGCTTGAGGATCTCAACGGCCGGGTGATCCAACGCGGGGAGCAGCCGGTCAGGCTGGCCCCGCTGGAATCCGCCCTCGCAGCCGACCTCGACTTTTCCGCGGAGGTCAATCCGAAAACGGCTCGCAAGACGATCCTGGTCGCCAGTTTTCTCCGGGACGGAAAGGCTGTCAGCACGCAGGTGGTCCCCTTCGTCCGGGATAAGCACCTCGACCTGCAAGACCCCCACCTGGATGCGGAGCTTACGCGGAATGGCGATCGTTTCACGATCTCCGTGACGGCGGTGTCGCTGGCCCGCTTTGTCGAGCTGAGTTTTCAGGATCAGGAAACCATCTTTACGGATAACTACTTCGACCTTCCCGCGGGACGGACCGTCGAGGTCAGCGCTTCCCTGCCGGCGGGCTGGAGTGAAGGCCAGGCCAGGGCAGCCCTGAAAATGCGCAGCCTCTTCGACAGCTATTGACACCCTCCCCGGCCGCGCGGTGCCTGGCCCCCCCGGATCGCTGCTCTCTTCCCTTGTTTCATGCCTCGCTGGCGGCAGCGGGCAGTTTTCGCGCGCCTGAGCTTGCACCGCCTCTCCTGGGGATCGGCCCTGATCCTGCGGTTGGCCCGGATTGAGATCGCGGGAGCGCTGCGGATCTTCTCCCGCGGCTAGAAAAATTTCAAATCGTCCGGCATGATATAATATTTAAAATATTCGGCGACAAGATCGGGCTTATTGGTTTCTAAGCCCATTTTAAATACCTTGGCAAGGCTTCCGGAGGGTTTCATGGACATCACGACGACTCCATACAAGCGCTGCACGGTGATCAAGGTGAGCGGGCGGGTAGACAGCAGCACAGCCCCGAAGTTGCTTGAGGCGATCAACCAGATCCAGCACGAGGGGCAGTACCGGATCGTGATCGAAATGGATGCCGTTGATTTCATCTCCAGCTCCGGCCTGTGGGTTCTGGTTAACTCCCAGAAGACCTCCAAGCGCTACAACCGGGGAGAGGTGATCCTGGCCTGTTTGCCGGAAAAAATCCACGCATCGCTCGAGCTGGCCGGATTTGTCCCCTTCTTCAAGATGTTTCCCGATTTAACCTCGGCAGTCGCCAGTTTTTAGCCGATATCAATCGATCGTATGGAGACGGTTGTATTTCCGGGCAAATTTGCTGTCCTGGCCGATATCAGCAGCTTTGTCACCCGGGCGGCGGTTGAAGCCGGACTCGACCACGAGGCCACCTACGCCGTCCAGATAGCGGTCGATGAAGCCTGCACGAATATCATCGAGCATGCCTATGGGGGCGAAGGGCAAGGGAGCATTACCTGTTCGGTCGAGACCGGCGGCACCGGGTTGACCGTCATCCTGACCGATACCGGAAAGCCCTTCCACCCCGAAAAAATCCGCGATCCGAACATCAAGGTCCCGCTCTCAAAAAGAAAAGAGCGGGGATTGGGGCTGTACTTTATCCGGCATTATATGGATGAGGTCAGTTTTGAGATCACGCAAGACGGCAGCAACCGGCTGGTCCTGGTCAAGCACCGGGGAGGCCGCGGCTAGCCGAACAGCCGGGGGAAAACCGAGGTAGCCACCAGGATCACGGTCAGGAGGATGATCGCGGCCACGGTCAGCCAGCTGATGGCGTTGAAAATCCTGCCGTTCACCAGGTTCCCCATCAGGCGCCGGTCGTTGATCAGGCGAAGCATCACCACCAGGATCACCGGAAGCAAGACGCCGTTGAGCGTCTGGCTGGCCAGCATTGCCTGGATCAGAGATTTGATCGGCAGCAGGATGATGCCGGCTCCCAGGATGATCAAAGCTGCATAGATGCCAAAAAATGCGGGGGCTTCTCTCAGGTCCCGGTTGACGCCAGCCTCCCAGCCGAAAGCCTCGCACACCACGTAGGCGGTAGAGAGCGGCAGGATCGCCGCGGAAAAAACCGAGGCATTCAAGAGTCCCAGGGCAAAAAGGACCTGGGCGTACTTCCCCGCCAGCGGGCCGAGGGCCAGCGCCGCATCCTTGGCGGTTTCGATTTTCATACCGGCGGCAAAAATGGTCGCCGCGCAGGAGATGGTGATGAACGCCGCCACAAAGACCGCGAAGAGCGAGCCGACGATGACATCCAACCGCTCGTAGGCGTAGTCATCCGCTTTCAGACCCTTATCGACAATAGACGACTGCTGGTAGAACTGCATCCAGGGGGCGATGGTCGTCCCGATAATCGTCACCGCCAGGACGACATACCCGGAGTCAAAGCGAAATGTCGGGGTAACCAGGCTCACCGCCACCGCCGGCCAATCCGGATGGGCCAGCAGCCCGGAAATCACATAAGCGAGGTAGATCGCGCTCGCGACCAGGAAAACCCGCTCGACGCTGCGGTAGTTGCCTTTCAGGACGAGAAACCATACCAGGATCGCCACGAGCGGCACGGAAATAAACTTGCTGATCCCAAAGATTTCCATGCTGGCCGCCACCCCGGCGAACTCGCTGACCGTGTTCGCCAGGTTCGCGAAAACCAGGATGCCCAGGATGATCGCGGTTACCCTGACCCCCAGGCTTTCGCGGATCAAACTGGCCAGGCCTTTCCCAGTTGCCACCCCCAGCCGGGCGCTCATCTCCTGGATCATGATCAATGCGATGGCCACCAGCGGCATCATCCACAGGAGCTGGTAGCCGAAACGAGCGCCCGCAACCGAGTAGGTGGTGATCCCACCGGCGTCGTTGTCCACGTTGGCGGTGATGATGCCTGGCCCGACTACCGCCAGGAGCAGCAGCAAACGCGTCCGGTAAGGCCTGGTGCGCTCGGCAATGGTCATTTTTTTAATTAATGGTAGAGGCGGGGTAAGCGTTTCTTCCAGGCGGTCGGGATGATCCCGTCGAGCGCATCATCCGAGGTAACGATCCCGTGCAGGTAGTTTTGATCGTCCACGACCGGGATCGCCAGCAGGTTGTATTTGGCGATCGCCTGCGCCACCTCATCCTGGCTGTCGTAGAGGTTGACGCTGAAAACCCGGTGGTGCATCAGGTCCCGGATTGGGGTCCCTGGTTTCGCCAGGATCAGATCGGAGAGCGAAAAAACCCCGATCAGGTGGTTCTCTTGATCGATGACGTAGACGTAGAAAATGGTCTCCGCTTCTGAGGCAGTCTCGCGGAGTCGGGCGATGGCCTGTTGGGCATTCAGCTCGGGCTGCACGGCGATGTACTCGGTGGTCATGATCCCTCCCGCCGAATCCTCCGGGTAAGCCAGCAGCTTGCGCACGTCCCTGGCATCCTCGGCCTCCATCAGGTCCAGCAGGTCTTCCGAGCGGTCCTTGGGCAGCTCGGCCAGCAGGTCGGCCGCCTCGTCCGGATCCATCTCCCCGAGCAGGTCCGCGACCTTTTCATCCGGCATGTCTTCCACCAGGTGAGCCTGAAAATCCGGCTCGACCTCCTCGAGCGTGTCCGCCAGGGTTTCGAGATCCAGGGTATCGAGCAGGTCCCCGGATTGTGAGCGGCTGAGATCGCTGATGATCTCTGCCAGATCCGCCGGGTGGAGATCGGCCAGCTGCTCGCTGGGAACTTTAAGCCGCACCGCCTGGTCGCTGGGGAGCAGCTCGATGTCATCCCAGGAGATCATACTCGGCACCGCACCCGGCCGGACCCCGCGCGCCATCCGTTTGGCCAGCCCCGCCAGCCCCAACCGGCGCAGCAGCCCCAATCCGCCGGCGTCCACATTGGAGACGTACACCTTATCATTGACCCGGGCGAGCTCCAGGTCATTCACCCGGACCACCCGGACCCCGTTGGTATCGATGATCTGCTTATCCAGGATATCCCGCACCAGGTAAAGGTCGTTTTCCCGGGGTGCATAGGCCTGGATGTCTTCCAGGCGCTTGTGCAGCAAAATGACCGGGGCGAACAGGGCGACCAGATCAGCGTAAGGGAGGATATATTCCTGGCTGCCCCGTCTGACCAGCACCGCCACGACCGCGGGGTGCGGTACCTCGCCGGTTTTAGCCGCAAGCACATCTTCCAGGTGGCCGACCTGCTCCCCGTCTGCGTCGGCGACCGGTTTCCCGACCAGCTCGCTGAGATATGCCATCAGAACCCCCGGTAAATAAGCGCCCCGGCGGTCGGGGCGCTTATTTCATTATCAATCTGACCAGGATCCCCTGGATGAGCGGTTTCTCTTGTCCAACCGGAAGATTGGATGAGCTCAGTCGCGCAGCATCTCCATGCGGACGTCAGGAAGCTCGACATACCAGAGCAAAAATGCAGAGAAAAGCATTGAAATGAAAGTGAGGACGATGTATTGAGCATTAAATACCTGAGCCCCACCCACATTATAGGTTGCGTGCGGCATCATCATCATCAGCCGGCTGATGATATTGAAGCCCTGGGAAAATGAGATCAGATACCAGGGCCACATGATATCTCGGCGCTGGAAGATGATCTCGAAATCAGCCACCAGAGCCATCAGCGTCAGCAAGACCGGCAACCACCACTCCTGATTCGTTGGAACAAAAGTGGAGGGAGGGAACATCACCAATGGGAGCAACTGAACAACCAGTAGAAAAATGATGAACGGTTTCTTGGTGATTGCCTGGCGGACCATTTATAAAGTCCTCTCTGGGTATTTTGGGGTGGTATGTTGGCATTATAATGAAATCATCCAGGGGTGTCAAGCAATCGAAAATCAATGTTAGCCCAAAGTAGTAGAGTCCCCTTTTGCCAAAATTAAAATGTCCCCTTTGAAAGGGACGCAAAGTGGACGAACTACTTACGATGAGCAAACAAGAATTATCCCG
>JAJYJF010000275.1 GCA_021796375.1 Chloroflexota bacterium
CCACCGCAGTGGTCTCCCAGACCGATGCAACCGCCACCAACCGGGCCCGCTGGCGTAGCAGATCAACCGACCGGCGCAGGTTTTCAACCGGCTGGATGTTCGATCCGAGGCTGATGATCAGGAGTGAATCCTGGCTCATGCTGGGCCGCGGCCGCGCTCTATTTCCACCCCGACCGAGCGCGCAAACCTGACCGCGCCGGGCTTCTCGACCCGGACGCGGGCAGAGATCACCTTCGGTTCTTCCAGGCAGATTCGCGCAATATCGGCTGCCAGCGCCTCGACCGTGAAGCGCCCGGCTTTTTCGGCGTGAGCGATCACTTTTTTGGTGATTGTGCGGTAGTTGACGCTGTCCTCCACCCGGTCCGATTCGGCCGCCAAGCGAATATCGGTCGAGAGCGCAATGTTGATCAGGATATCCTGCGGAGCTCGCCGCTCGTCTGCGTTGATCCCAATAATTCCCCTGACCAGCAGGTCCTTGATCAGCACCAGGTCCATGGCATCCTCCAAACTCAGGTGTTAAACCAGGTGGCGCCCGCCATCTACGTGGATAATCTCCCCGGTAATATACTCCGGGCCGGTGAGAAGGAACAGGAGGGCATCTTCCACCTCATGGATTTCGGCCCAGCGCCGGGCCGGGACCTTTTCGATCAACCGCGGGTCGAAGTCGCTCCCCGCCGGGGGGAGGACCGCTCCAAGCGCAAGCCCATTGACGGCAATCCCAGGGGCCAGAGCAAGCGCCAGGGCATGCGTGAGCGCCGCGAGGGCTGCCTTGCTGATCGTGTAGGGAAAATGGTCTCTCCCCGGCCGCAGCGCTCGCCAATCCAGGATGTTCACGATCCGCCCTTTTTCTTCAGGGGATCGGGCGGCGGCGAAGGCCTGGCTCAGGAGGAAGGGGGCGGTCAGGTTGATGCGCAGGTGCTCATCCCATGATTCCAGGCTGGTGTCCTGCATCCGGAGGGGCTCAAAGATCGCGGCGTTATTGACCAGCCCGTATAAAGGCCGGATCTCGACCGCGCGCGCGATCACCCGGCTCGACTGCCCGGCATCCGAAAAGTCTGCGTCGAGCGCCCAGGCGCCGCGCCCCATGCTTTGAATGACCGCTACGGTATCCCTCGCCTCGGCCGGGCTGCGGGTGTAGGTGAGGATGACGTCGGCGCCGGCGGCGGCGCAGGCCAGCGAAAAGGCTTTCCCCAACCGCCGCGCTCCGCCGGTGATCAGGACCGTTTTGCCCGCGAGCGGTTGAGCAGATCGATTGTTGGGAACCTCGGCCGGATTAGACATGCGATCCCTGGCTGGAAATGCCTGGTGTTGGAGTTGAGTGCCACGTAACCGTAGTTTAAAAGTGATCCAGGAGGATGTCAAGCAGGTGAATGGAAAGTAAAATTTCCTCGATACCTTGACAGGCTCGCCGTGAGATACTATAATCGAATTACCCCCTCCCAGGGGGGAGGGGGGATATGGAGTAAAGGATTATGCAGCATGCCGATGTCGTTCTAAACCGGTTGAAAAGCGTGGAAGGCCATATTCGGGGCGTGGAGAGAATGGTGGAAGACGATGCCTACTGCATCGACGTCATCCGCCAGATCCAGGCCGTCCAGGCCGCGCTGAACAAGGTCAGCTCCATGATTCTTGAGAACCACCTCAACAGCTGCCTCATCACCGCGGTTCGCGGGGAAGACCCTGCCGAGCGGGAGCGGGTTTTAACTGAAATCACTGAGGTGTTTGAGGCCAGCCAGAAAGTATAAAATCATTTTCAACAAGGAGAAGCACAATGACTACCATAACCTACAACGTCCCTGGAATTCACTGCAACCACTGCGTCCACACCATTAATATGGAATTGGCCGACCTCGCGGGCGTTCAGACCGTGAAGGCCGACCTGGACTCGAAAACGGTCCGGGTTGAGTACAACGCTCCTGCCACCGAGCAAAAAATCGAAGAAACCCTGGCCGAAATCAACTATCCGGTTCAGAAGTAAAACCGGCGGGTGGGTTTAAGTTTTACCAAGGCGATGATTAATGGCTGAAACGAAACAGGTAATCTTACCGATTACCGGTATGACATGCGCGAACTGCGTGGCGACCATCGAGCGCAACTTGAAGAAGCTGGATGGCGTCGATACCGCCGCGGTCAACCTCTCTTCTGAGCGGGCGACCGTGGCGTTCGACCCGCAAAAACTGGGGCTCACCGACCTGGTCCTGCGCGTCGAGCGCGCCGGGTACGGCATTGCCACAGGTGAGGCCGATTGGCTGCTCCGCCGGCTGAGCGATACCAACGATGCCGCCCGGCTGGAAAAAACCCTATCGAAGCTGGAGGGGGTCACCTCCGCCCAGGTCAGCTTTGCATCGGAACACGCGCGAATCCAGTATATCCCGACCCTGATCAGCCAGGCGGAGCTGCGCAAGGTGATCTCTTCGGCTGGCTTCGAGGTGGTGGACGTCGCCGGGGAAGGCCAGGACGCGGAAGGCCTCGCCCGCGAGCGGGAAACCTCGCACCAGCTCCACCTGCTGCGCTGGGGGCTGATCTTTACCGTTCCGCTCTTCCTGATCTCGATGGCGTACGATTTCAACCTGCTGCCCGCGCGGATCGGGGGATCGGGATGGATCATCTGGCTGATGTGGCTGCTCGCCACCCCGGTCCAGTTCTACGTCGGGCGCCAGTACTACACGGGCGCCTATAAAGCCCTTCGCAACCGCTCCGCCAATATGGACGTGCTGATCGCGATGGGCTCCTCCGCGGCCTACTTCTACTCCATCCCGGTGGCGCTCGGACTGATCCCGGGTCACATCTACTTTGAGACCGGCGCGGTCATCATTACCCTGATCCGTCTGGGGAAGTACCTGGAGGCCAGGGCGAAAGGCCGCACCAGCGAAGCGATCAAGAAGCTGATGGGACTGCGCCCCAGCACGGCGCATGTCATCCGGAACGGGCAGGAGGTCGATCTCCCCGTGGATGAGGTCGTCGTGGGGGATGTGCTCGTCGTCCGCCCGGGCGAGAAGTTCCCTGTCGACGGTGTGGTGGTCGAGGGGCGCACAATGACGGATGAATCCATGCTGACGGGTGAATCGATGCCGGTCGAGAAAATCCCCGGCAGCCAAGTCATCGGCGCGACGATCAACCACCTGGGCCTGATCCGCATGGAGGCGGTGCGGGTTGGAAAAGATACCGCCCTCGCGCAGATCATCCGCTTGGTGGAAGAAGCCCAGGGCAGCAAAGCCCCCATCCAGCAGATCGCCGACCGGGTCTCAGCGGTATTCGTGCCCGCGGTGATCGGCATTGCCCTGCTCACCTTCGCCGTCTGGTTCTGGCTGGTGCCGCTCCCGCCCTCCATGGAAATGAGCGGGTTTACCCGCGCGCTGATCAACATGGTTGCGGTGCTGGTGATTGCCTGCCCGTGCGCCATGGGGTTGGCCACACCGACCGCGATCATGGTTGGGACCGGGAAAGGAGCCGAGAACGGCATCCTGTTCCGTTCCGGCGAAGCGCTTGAGCGGGCCGGCAGGGTCACAGCGGTGCTCCTGGATAAGACCGGTACGGTCACGCAGGGGCAGCCGGTGCTGACGGATATCTACTGGAACGGTTTTCCAGGGGGGGAGAACGAGCTGCTCCGGCTGGCGGCGAGCGTCGAGCGGGGAAGCGAGCATCCAATCGGCGAGGCGCTGGTCGCGGAAGCCGGAAACCGGGGTCTGAACCTGTTCGACCCGCAGGGCTTCCAGGCCGTGACCGGGAAAGGCGTCCGCGCGGAGGTTGGCGGGCGCGAGGTGTCGGTGGGCAATGCGACCCTGCTTCCGGAGAGCCCGGCTGTCCTCGACGGCTTTGCCGCACAGTATGAGAAGATGCAATCCGAAGCCAAGACGACCATGCTGGTCACGGTCGATGGGAAGGTAGCCGGACTGGTGGCGGTCGCGGATACGATCAAGGAGAGCTCGCGTGAGGCAGTCGCGGACCTGAAGCGCCAGGGACTCAGGGTCATCTTGATGACCGGGGATAACGAGCGCACCGCGCGGGCCATCGCGGCCCAGGCGGGGATCTCGGAAGTGCTGGCAAACGTCCCGCCCGAGGGCAA
>JAJYJF010000276.1:0-355 GCA_021796375.1 Chloroflexota bacterium
GGTGATGCCGCGGGCCTGATCGAGCTGGCCGTTGGGGTTGATGGGGAGAAAGCGCTGGTAGTCGTGATCGTGGCCGTTCAGCTGGATATCCACCCCGGCGGCGTACTCCGCCTGGTTGAGGGCTTTGAGCCCCAGGGCGTCTCCGTGGGCTGAGCCGGACGAGTAGGTGGGGACGTGCCAGTAGACCAGCTTGCAGGGTGCGGAGGCGTGCGCGGCCAGGTCCGACTGCAGGAAGGAGAGCGTCGCCTGGTTGACCGAGCCGTTCAGCTGGTCGAGCGCGGTGATGTGCCAGGAGCCCAGGTCGTAGGAGTAGTTGGTCTGGCCGGCGCTGTTGAGGTGGCTGTTGGGCCCGAAA
>JAJYJF010000276.1:365-4000 GCA_021796375.1 Chloroflexota bacterium
TAGGCTGCGCCGTGGCCGGCGTCCTGGACGTCGTGGTTGCCGCGCACCTGCATATAGATGTGCTGGGAGACGAAGGCGCCGTAAGTGGTCCCGAAATACTGCTGGTAATCGGTCAGGGTGGGGGTGTTCTCCTGCTCGTTATCGCCCGTCGAAGCGACCAGCATGGGGGCGCCGGGGTGCCTGGCCATGAGGGATTTGATGAGCGCCACCACGGATTGCGCGCGCGCCATGGAGTTTCCGGAGACCAGGTCGCCGTTGAAGAAGATGATCGGGTCGGAGCCGGAGGACGGCGGCTGGGTGGCGGGCGGCTGGGTGGCGCCGGAAGACGGCGTCTGGGTAGCGCCCGGGCCGGCGGCCGGCGCGGCGGTCTGGTTGGGCTGCGCGGTGGGGTGGGCCGGCGCCGTCTTGCCGGAAACCGTCAGCACCAGCTTCGGCGGGTGGTTGCGGTCTTCGCGGGATGCCAGGTTGGTCTGCGTGTTATTGCGCGCCACCAGCGCCAGGGAGTACGTGCCCTGGCCGCGGATGTAGCCGGTCAGGTCGATCTCGGTGTATTTTCTGGATTCGAAGCCGCCGATGGACTTGATGTCCTTCCCGATGGCGGGAGCGTTGGAGAAGGTGATGCCTTTTTCGGTCCAGGTATTCCCCGCCACCGCTTTGGCGGTATAGCCGGCATTGTTCTCGCTGTTGGCGTACACGCGCAGCTTTGCGCTCCGCACGGCGGCGCCGTTCAGGCCTTTGACGTCAAAGCGCAGGTAGGCGCGCAGGGTGGGGGAAGCGTCGATGCGGATGGACGGATTCGCGCCGAAGTTCGAATTGGGCGCCGAAGCATTGACGTAAGCATCTGCGACGGGGGTGAAGGTCAGCGTGGATTCCGCGTCCGCGGGCTTGCCCGGAAACGCCCCGAAGACCAGCCCCAGAAGGGCCAGGCTGCCGAGGATCAGATAGAAGCTTCGATGGTTCTTCATGGTACTCTCCAAAAGTGCGATAATTTGGACCGCGGGCCGGAGCTGCGCCCCCATCCTCCCCCCTCACGGCCCCGCCGGGCCACCGGCATCCCGGAAAACATTAATACTACATTAAAACTCTAATTCAACCAATTTATTACCACATTATAGGCACGAACCCCTGGAAAAGGAGCATGACATTCGTCCTGGATTCGGCAGGAATTCATCATCCAGCCGGTAACGGCCTGAGGCGTGCTTCATCTTGATAAGAGACCCGGAACCGGATACAATCGTTTGCGTGCTGTGGCTCTCCCGGCACCATCCTAGAAGAACAAGGCAGCAAACGTCATGAATCCAACCATTTTCCAGGCAATGATCCTGGGGTTACTTCAGGGAGCCACCGAGTTCATCCCTGTCTCGAGCTCAGCCCACCTGATCATCGCACCCTGGCTGTTCGGGTGGACCGATCCGGCCCTCACCAGCCTGCCGTTCGACATCGCCCTGCATATCGGCACGCTGCTGGCGGTGCTGGTGTATTTCTGGTCGGACTTCGTGCGCCTGATCCGGGCCTGGTTCGCCAGCGTGCGCGACCGCAGCATCGGCCCGGACCCCGACCGGCGGCTGGCCTGGTTCATCGTGGTCGGCACCATTCCGGGAGCCATTTTTGGGTTCCTCCTTGAATCAAAAATCGAGGCCCTGTTTCACAAACCGGGTGTACCGATCCAGCCGGCCGCAATGATCATCATGGCCGGCATCATCGCCGCGCTGGGCGTGCTGCTGCTGCTCGCGGACCGGCTGACTGCCCACCGCTGGGACCTGCGGCATATGACCTGGCGGCAGGCGCTGCTGGTCGGGCTGGCGCAGGCGCTGGCGGTCTTCCCGGGCGTTTCTCGCTCCGGCAGCACCATCACGGCCGGCCTCGGCCTGGGCCTCAAGCGCGAGGACGCGGCGCGCTTCTCCTTCCTGCTCTCCGCCCCGATCATCGCCGGGGTGGGGTTCAAAGGACTGCTGGAGATCTATTCCGGGATGAAGACCGGCGGGATCGCGCATGCGGATGTGGTGCTGTTCCCGGTCGGGGTGATCACCGCGGCGGTGGCCGGGTATCTGTGCATCCGGGTGCTCCTGCGCTACCTGCAGAGCCACCCGGTGGACCTCTTCGTGTACTACCGGATCGCGCTGGCGGTTCTGATCGTGGTCGTTGCCCTGGTCCGCTGATTGGCTTCTGGCCAGGTTTCGGGTAAAATCAAAGTGTCGATCATTCCAACCAGGCGAGTGAGGTAGACTATGTGCGCATTCTGTGCGGCAGTGCCGGTTGTGGCCTCTCTTGGGGCGAAGGAAAATTCCAGACAGCAGCGGGAGGCCCGCGACGCGGAAGAGCAGGGAAAGCCCGCTCCGGCGAAGCGGCTCCCCGCCGGCCGGATCACCGTGGCGGCGGTAGGCGTGCTGGTCGCAGCTTCAATCTTTTATCATACCCACTCATTGACCCCACTTTAGGAAGCGTCGGTTTTCGGGCCGGTGATCGAGCAGATCCGCCCGATTCCAATCAAGCTACCATCCAGTAACCAAAAAGGGAGGCATCTATGAAGGGCAACGATCAAGTATTGGACCTATTGAACTCTCTTCTCGCGGACGAATTGACCGCCGTCAGCCAGTACATGGTGCACGCGGGGATGTGCGCCAACTGGGGTTACGCGAAGCTGCACGCCACGATCGAGAAGCGGGCCGTGGAAGAGATGAAACATGCCGAGAAGCTGCTGGACCGGATCCTGTTCCTGGAGGGCGTTCCGATCGTCAGCGAGCTGAACAAGATGCACATCGGCGAGCGGGTGGAAGTCCAGCTGGAAAGTGACTGCACGTCCGAGCAGGGCGCCATCCGGGCCTACAACGACGCGATCCGCCTGACCGGCGACCTCGGGGATCACGGCAGCCGGGTGCTGCTGCAGGCGATCCTGACCGATGAGGAGCGCCACCTGGATTGGCTCGAGGCCCAGCTGGATCAGATCAACCAGATTGGATCTCAGAACTACCTGCAGGCTCAGCTGGGATAACCGGTCCGCTGGAAGCTATCCCTGGAAAATAGAGCGGCCCCTGCCATCCCCGGCAGGGGCCGGGTTTGCTCACCGGATCCCTTTCGGGCGGGCGCCGGCCCGGGTTTATTTGAAGACCGATTGGGCTAAGTCCTGCATGCGGATCACCGCCGGCAGAGGATCCCTCCAATCGGCGATGGCGTAGACATGCGGGCGCAGGTAGGGTTCCAGGAATCTGGAAAGCGTCAGTCCGTCGGCGCCGATCCGCCCCGCCCAGGCTTTGAAATCCCGCGCGATATCCACCCAGTAAATCCCCAGCTTGTAGCCGGCGTCCTCAGGCATTTTCTCCCCGGTGACGTGCAGATATTCCAGCCAGGGGAAGTTCAATCCGCACCGGATGGCGAGCATGGAAGACAGGTTGTGGCGGGCGTTCACCTCGATCAGCTTGTATTCCCCGTCTCGCGGGTCGCGCTTGAGCTCCGTGCAGGCGAACCCGCTGTAATGGGCCGCGCCAAGCAGGCGACGCCCCAGGCCGAGGACCTCGGGGATTTCGGCGCTCTGCACCACGCATGGAGATCCCGTATCCGGCGGCGAGCTGCGGATTTTCTGCCCGGTGAACTCGTAGAGCGGCCGGCCTTCCCAGTAGAAGGCATTGTAATTGACC
>JAJYJF010000277.1 GCA_021796375.1 Chloroflexota bacterium
AGGGCTCGTCCCGGCCATCGAAGGCCACCAGGAGCCTCTGGCCGACCAGTTGGGGGATGGACGCCCGGTCCGCGGTGGCTGGCATGGATCCTCGCCTACCCTTTTACCGCGCCGGTCAGCCCGCGGACAAAATACTTCTGCAGGACCATAAAGAAGATCAGGATGGGGATGACGGTCATGGTCACGCCGGCGGCGATCGAGCGCATGTCCGAAGAGAACATGCCCTGCAAGGCCGCCAGCCCCACCGGGAGCGTCATCCGGTCGCGGGTGTGCAGCATCAGCGATGGCCACAGGAAATCGTTCCACATGTTCACAAAGGTGAAGATGCCCGCCGTCGCCAGCGACGGCCGGATCACCGGGATGAGCACGTCCCACCAGATGCGCAGCTCGTTGGCGCCGTCGATCCTGGCGGCGTCGATCAGGTCGTTCGGCACGCTCCTGAAGGCCTGGCGCAGCAGGAAGACGTTGAAGGCGGTCGACAGGTTGGGAAAGATGAGCGCCGCCAGGGTGTTGTAGTAGTGGAAAAAATTCACCGCCAGCACGAAGCTGGGGATGTAGGTCAGCTGGGCCGGCACGACCAGGGTCGCCAGCAGCAGGTAGAAGATGGTTTCGCGCCCGGCGAACTTCATCTTCGCCAGCGGGTAAGCTGCCAGCGCCGTGATGGTCACGTTGCAGAGCGTGGTGACAGCCCCTACGAAGATGCTGTTCAGGAAGAAATTCCCGATGGGCAGTTGATCGAGGACCGATTTGAAGTTATCCAGGGTGGGGGCGTAGGGGATCAGCTGCGGCGGGACGGAAAAGATCGCGTCGGTCGGCCCCTTCAAGGAGGTGAGGAAAATCCAGAGAAATGGAAAGACCATCCCCATCGCGATCACGACGAGCACGAGGTAGAAGACCGCGTTCTTGAACAGGCGGTCCGTCCGCCTGCGCGCGGAGACGGCTGGGATTCGGGAGGACCGGGCGAGCTCCATCAGTCTGCCTCCATGCGGTGCTCCTGCAGGCGAATGTTGACCAGGGAGAATATCAGCGTGACGGCCAGCAGCGCGATGGCGATCGCGGACGCGTACCCGGCATGCGAGAGCTGGAAGCCCTTGCGCCACAGGTAGAAGACGATGGTGATGCCGCTGTCCATGATGCCGCCGGTGCGGCTGGTGAGCACGTAAACCTCGTCAAAGACCTTCAGCGCCGCCAGGCTGGAGATGACCGCCACGAAGACGATCTGCGGCCGCAGCCCGGGCACGCTGACATGCCAGTGTTTTTGGACCTCGCTGCAGCCGTCGATGCGCGCGGCATCGTACAGCTCTTCGGGGATGTTCTGCAGCCCGGCGAGGAAGACCATCATGTAGTAGCCGATGCCCGCCCAAACCGTCAGCATTATCAGCAGCGGCAGGGTCAGGGCGGGTTCTGCCAGCCACTGGAAGGGCTCTTTGAGGATCCCCAGCGTCATCAGGATGCCGTTGATGATCCCGTTTGAATCAAAGATCATGCGCCAGGTGATGCCGATGGCGATGCTCCCGCTGACCGCCGGGACGTAGTACAGCGCGCGGAAGAGCGTGATCCCCGGCAGCTTGCGGTTGACCAGGATGGCGGTGATGATGCTGAGCACGATGAGGGTCGGGGTGGCGATCAGGTAAATGAGCGAGTTGCGCATCGCGAGCCAGAAGGTGCTGTCGGTCGCCAGCTCGATGTAGTTCTTCAGGCCGACCCACACTGGCGGGGTCATGATGTCGTAATCGGTGAAGCTGTAGTAGATCACGCTGATGATCGGGTAGATGATAAACACCGCGGTCACCAAGAGCGCTGGCGCCAGAAAGAGGTACGGGGTGAAGGAGAACTTTTTGGTCATCGGGCCATCCTTGACCCAGCCCTCCCCGGTCCGGAGAGGGCTGGCAGGATTATTTTACCGGTTTTAGCTGGAATTACTGGATCAGCGCGTTGGCTTTGGCAACCGCGTCGCTGAGGGCTTTCTGCGCGTCCGCGCCGTTGAAGAGCACCGGCTCGATCGCGTGCAGGACGATATCGTTCACATCGTCTTTCTTGGGCAGGGTGGGGACGATATCGGCCAGGTGAGAGACGTAATCCTTGGCAACCGGCTTGGCGCTGTCTTCGATGGCGACCGACGGGGCGGAGAAGAACGGATCGTCGTAGGAAGCCGGGGTCGAAGGATAAACCGCCGCCATCTTGGAGAGCGCGACGTTCGAGGCAGCGTTGGTGAAGAACTGGGCCAGGGCCACGGCCGCGTTCGGGTACTTGGATTTCGCGTTCACCGACATCCCCATCAGCCCCTTGCCAACCACGCCGGACTTGCCGACCGGGGCGGTGACGGTGGTCAGGTAGCCGTACAGCCCGGGGTTGTTCGCGCGCACGTCGCGGATCAGGTTCGGGCCGGTCTGGTAGAAGGCGGCTTTGCCGGAGGTGAACAGGTTCAAACCAACGCGGTCATCGGTGGTGACCAGGGTGTTGCGGTCGACCGTGCCGTCCTTGACCATGCCGGCGTACATCTGCAGCCAGGCGACAGCTTCGGGGCCGTCGAAGGTGTATTTCTTGCCGTCATCGGAGATCACTTTGGCGCCGGCCTCGTAGACCATCTGGGAGAGCAGGTCGCTCACGGTCAGGCGGATGTCGCACAGGGTGCCGGTCTTCTGCTTGATGGTCTTGCACAGGGCCGGGAGGCCGTCTACCGTCTTGGGGAAGTCTTCGGGTTTCAGGCCGGTCTTATCGTAGACCTGCTTGTTGATCAGCTCGATCGCGATGCCCTGGTAGTAGGGGAACTGGTAGTTGTCCCCGTTGACCAGCTGCTGCTTCCAGAGGCCGGGGAAGTAGGTATCTTTGACGCTCTGAGGGACCGCTTTATCGAGGTCGAGCAGCAGGCCCTTGGTCGCGTACTGGCTGACCCAGCCCTCGGTGACCGAGAGGTTGATCACGTCGGGCGCGTTGCCGGCGGCGAAGGCGGCATTCAGGTCATCGCGGAAGGTCGCCTGGTGATCTTCCCATTTTACCTGCACGCCCGGATAGGCTTTCTCAAAGCGGGCGATGGTGTCTTTCACGTAGGAATCGAAGGTCGGCGATAGCCAGAAGGTCCATACGGTGATCTGGGCATTCGGCTCGACGTTGGGGATGACCGCCTCCGGATCGGGGCCGGGGGTCGGGGTGACCACGACCTGCTTCTCGACAATCTGGGTCTGGTTGACGACCACCGTCTGGACGACCGTCTGCGGCGTAGGCGCCGGCGGCTGGGCAGCGGGGGTCGCCGGGGCGGCGCAGGCCCCGAGCAGGATGCTGGCAAGCATCAGAAGTCCAACGATTTTTGTACGCATTTTTTCTTCTCCAGAGTTTCACAGCATGAGTTGTAGGATGAACGGCAGCGGGTTGCTCCAGGTGGTCGAATGATGGATTCTTCGAGCTCTCCTTTCTCCTTCTGGTGCGGGCCGAGCATGCGTCGGCGAATGGGTCCAGGGTGCGCAGGTCACGGCTTGGCTGCCGGCAGCGGTCCAACCCGGGTAAGGCGGTCGATCACATCCCGGGTGAACCGCGCAATATGGTCCTGCACGAAGGAAGCAATATCGCGTTGTGGATCTTGAATCAAGGGGGTCAGGTCCATCCCATAGGACAGCCCTCGGGAAGCATCTACGCCGTGAGACTCGAAATAGGTGGCGTTCGCGCGGCGGCGGCCAAGCGAGGCCAGGTCGTAGCGCTTGCCCCCGGCGATCTGCGAATCATAGACGCCCAGCAGCGCCGCCTGCAGGTTCTCGTGCCGGCTCAGGTCAAACGGCACCTTGTCGCCGTCCACCATCCAATCCAGGTCGCGCCACACCTCGCAGCCGTACAGCTTCTGCGGGCGCATCTCCACCGGCAGGCCGCGCAGGGCGGCGATGACCCGCAGCGCCGCGCCGACGTGGGTATCGTGCTTGTCGGCCAGGTTGTGGGTATAGGCAAACTGGGGCCGGGCCGCCGCGAAGATCGCCGCCAGGTCTTCCACCGGCCCCGAATCGGAGGCG
>JAJYJF010000278.1 GCA_021796375.1 Chloroflexota bacterium
GGCCGGGTGGAAGCGTCGCTCGCCGGGGGCCAGCCCCTGGACTCGTTCGCGGGCAGCCTGGGCGGGGACCGCAGCTATACGCGCATCCGCGCCCGGGCAGGCGAGACGGTTCAGGTCCGGTTTCTTATGGGTTGATTTTCCCCGGGTACGCGGGGGAAACGGGGATCAACGGTCATGGGGTTCTCAATGGATCCTATTTGCAGGTTGAAACGCCGCGACGCCAGTGATCCCGAGTTTATCAAAGGATGTGTTCGGTCCGTTTAACCAGAGTTTACAAGAGGAGTGAAAAGATGATCAAGAAGGTACTTTTCCCGGTTTCTGTCATCGTCATCGCAGCGATGCTGCTTGCCTCCTGCGCGCCGGCAGCGACGCAGGCGCCGCCGACCAGCACCACCGCGCCGAGCAGCCCAACCACGGCGTCCGTCTCGCCAACGAGCGCTCCTGCGGCCACCACCGCGCCGACCAGCGCCCCGGCGGCGACTGCCGCGGCAACCAGCGCGCCGGCGCCCTCTTCGGGAAGCCCGGTGACCCTGCAGGTCTGGATCTACGATTCCTTCACCCAACCCGGCGCGCCCATCTTTGCCGCCGTCGACCAGTTCCAGAAAGATAACCCAGATATCAAGATCCAGCTCGTCCCGACGACCTACGGATCAACTTCTTATCTCAACAAGTACATCACCGCCTTCCAGGGTGGCTCGGGCCCCGACGTGCTGATGTCGGATGTGGCCTGGATGCCCGAGCTGGCCGCTATGGGCGCGCTGATGCAGGTCGATTCGCAGGCCTCCAGCGACATCAAGAACTTTTACCCGGGGCCGGTCCAGACCGTGACCTACAACGGCCACCTCTACGGGCTGCCCTTCTACACCAACGACGTGGGCATGTTCTACAACAAGACGGCTTTCCAGAATGCCGGCCTCACCCCGCCCGCCGACGGCTGGACCTGGGCTGATTTCATTAAAGACGCAAAAGCTTTGACCAAAGGAAACATGTACGGCTTTGGCTTCGAGGGCGGCTACGGCGGCACCTTCGAGTGGTATCCCTGGTTCTGGCAGAACGGCGGCCAGCTGCTGAACGCGGACGGTACGAGCGTCGCCTTCAACTCTCCGGCGGGGCTCGAGGCGACCAAGACCTTCCTCGGCCTGACGACCACCGATAAAGTCGTCCCGCCGGCGGCGATGACCTGGAAATCCTGGGACGAGCTGGCGGCTGCCTTCAGCTCGGGCGTGATCGCCATGTTCGAATCGGGTGATTATGCGATCGCACCGGTTAAAAAGGCGAACCCCAGCTTCCAATGGGGCATCGCTCCGCTGCCGATGAACAAGCAGAAAGCCACGGTTGTCGGCGGCGCCGATTGGGCGATCAACGCCAACTCTAAGAATGCCGCCGCGGCTTACCGCTGGATCCAGTACATCACCGGGCCCTCGGTCTTAAACCTGATGGATGGCTACGACCGCCTGGCAGCACGGGTTGGCAATACCGACCAGGCGATCGTTAAGAGCGATCCGAACATGCAGGTGCTCGTCTCTGCCCTGCAGGACTCACAGGCCCGCCCCTCGAACCCGCAGTGGACGAACATAGATTACAACTGCCTGGAGCCGGCTTTCCAGAAAGTGCTGCTTCAGGGCGCTGACGTGACCACGGCGATGAACGAAGCTGCCACGTGCGGTAATCAGAAGCTGGCGAAAAAGTAACCCGCCTGGCATCTGAATTCAATTAAAGCTCGATATCCCTGGCCGGCCACCCGCGGCATCGACCGTGGGTGCCGGCCAGGACGCAAGCTACCGGCCTGAGTGAAATGATCGTGAAAAGGATCGTGCCATGAGACATGATCGCTGGACAGGCTATCTGCTGATCGCCCCGGCGTTCCTGGCTTTATTTGGGGTGATCGGATATCCGCTGATCCGGGCATTTCTTATGAGCCTGCATGAGATCATCCTGACCGATCCGGGCTTGGGCCAGCCTTACGTTGGCCTGGCGAATTACGTTGCGTCGATCACCAACCCGTTATTCGCCGGTGCGCTGTGGCGGTCCGCGGTCTGGACCGGGGTGAACCTGGTCATCCAGATGGTGCTGGGGCTGGCGATCGCCCTGGTGCTGAACGAACCTTTCCCCTGGCGCGGCCTGGCGCGCGGGATCACGCTCATCCCCTGGGTGACCCCTTCGGTGGTCTCGGTGCTCACCTGGCGCTGGATGTACGACGCGCAGTTCGGCGTGATCAACGCGGCGCTGGTCGGGCTGGGGATCGTTTCTCAACCGGTCGTGTGGTTGGGGAACACCCAGACGGCACTGTGGGCGGTCATCGGCGAGAGCATCTGGAAAGGCACGCCTTTTGTAGCCATCATGCTGCTGGCGGCCCTGCAGGCCGTGCCGAATGAGCTGTACGACGTGGCGAAAGTGGACGGGGCCAATGCCTGGAAACGGCTGACGCACATCACCCTGCCGCTGATCCTGCCGACCCTGATCATCGCCGCCACGCTGACCACCATCTTCACCTTCAACAACTTCAACGCCATCTGGCTGATGACCCAGGGCGGGCCGCTGCATGCCACGGAGACCCTCACGATCCTGGTCTACAATCAGGCTTTCGTGGCGTTCGACATGGGCCAGGCTACCGCGATCGGCATGATCACGTTCTTTATCTTGCTCGTTTTTGTGGCCATCTTTGGCCGCTACTATATCAAGTCCGAGTTGAACCTATGACCGCGACGCTGGCCCGTTCCATCCCACAAGAGAAAAGAATGCGGCGAGAACGCCGGCGCTTGCGGAACTGGCTCATCCAGCTCGCTGCACTGGTCTTCTGCCTGTTTTTTGCAATGCCGTTCATCTGGATGTTTTTGACCTCGATCCGGACGGCAGGAGACCTGTTTACCGTCCCGGTCTACCTCTTTCCCCAAAAGGGCATTACCCTGCAGCCGTACCTGGACGTGATGACCACGTCCAATTTCGGGCGCTATTTCCTCAACAGCACCTACATCGCCGGGGTCACGACGATTATCTCGACCCTGCTGTCGATCCTGGCGGCTTTAGGGTTCGCACGCTACCGCATGCCCGGCGGGCGGATTCTAATGATGAGCACCCTGCTCAGCCAGCTTTTCCCGCTGGTTTTACTGGTGCCGCCCATGTTCATCGTCATGCGCACGCTGCACATCCTGGATACCCCCGCTGCGCTCATCATCGCCTACATCTCCTTCGCCCTCCCTTACAGCATCTGGCTGCTCACCGGGTACCTGCGCTCGATCCCGGCCGAGCTGGAGGAATCGGCCATGGTCGACGGCGCGACCCGGCTGGGCGCTTATTTCCGCGTGACCCTTCCCCTGGCTGTCCCTGGAATCATCGCTACGTTTATTTACAGCTTTATCCTCAGCTGGGATGAGTTCCTCTTTGCGACGACGTTCATCTCCAATCCAAACCTGCGCACGCTGCCCCTGGGACTGTATTCCTTCATCGGCGAGTATACCGTGCAGTGGAATATGCTGATGGCGGGCGCCGTGGTGACCACCCTGCCGGTGGCCATCCTGTTCGTGTTCCTGCAGCGTTATCTGATTGCCGGCCTCACCTCCGGCGCGATCAAAGGATAAGCCATGGGAAGAAAAGGGAAAAAAGAACAACCGGAATGGGTCACGAGCCTGCCGGCGCTCGAAGCCACCAACAAGGTCCCCCTCAGCCAGCGGGTTTACGACAGCCTGCTCATGGCTGTCTCCAAGGGGACCATCCGTCCGGGCGAGCACCTGGTGGAGCAGACCCTGGCGGATGCGCTGGGCGCGAGCCGCATCTCCATCCGCGAGGCGATCCGCAAGCTGGCGCTGACCGGGCTGGTGGAGATCGTCCCCGGCCAGGGCGCTTTTGTGGTCAGCCCGGATAACAAAGACATCGAAGAGATCTTCAGCTTCCGCGCGCTGCTGGAAGGGGAGGCGGCCCGGCTGGCCACGCAGCGCTCGCAGCCGAGCGACCTGATGCGCCTCGAAGAAATCATCTGCGAGATGGAAAAG
>JAJYJF010000279.1 GCA_021796375.1 Chloroflexota bacterium
CGCCACCCGGCCGCCGAAGCTGTGCGCGACCAGGCTGACCCGGCCGATGCCCAGGCTGTCGAGAAAGTCTTCCAGGAACGTCGCGTAGCGGCTCACGTCCCACGCCTCGGCCGGATGATCGCTGAACCCAAAACCCGGAAAATCCAGGGCGATCGCCCGGGCGGCCAGATCTTCGCGGATCCGCTTGAGGACCGGGCGCAGGCTGCTGGCATCCGCGCCCCAGCCGTGCAGGAGCAGGACTGGCTCTCCTTCACCGGCCGCCTCGTAATAAATTTTCAGTCCCTGGATGGTTAAGATCATGCGGGGTTATCGTCTGCGCGCCAAAATTCAACAAATGGGTCTTGCAACTCTCCGGCGCTCGAATTATAGCCCGAATTGGAGGGGGGCATCGAAATTGGGATAGAATGGGGTGCAGATTGCTGCGCATACCGACCCACATCCCTGTCCCGTATTACGCTCAGGTTGCCAGCCCCGAATGGGCCGAGGCAGTCTTCGAGCGCGGCACGCCGGCAGCGGGGGACCCGGCCTGGCGAACCTGGGGGTTCGCGGACCCGGAACAGTATGCTTACTGGTGCGAGCGGGCCTGCGGGGTCGTTTGTGTCAAAATGTGCTGTGAAGCCTTCGGCGGACCGGCGCTGCCGGTCTCCGAGTGGGTCAGCCGCGCATTGGCTCTGGATGGCTACGAGATCCGGGCAGGGGAAGACGGCCGGACCGTCGAAAACGGCTGGCGGCACCAGGCGCTCGCTGATCTGCTTCGCGGCGCCGGGCTGAGCGCCGAATGCGGCAGCGCGAACCCGGAACAGGTCGCGTCGATCCTGGCCGGGGGAGACCTGGTCATCGCCTCGGTCTCCTACGAGCTCGGCACGCACCGGCCGGTCACCCGGCGGAGCGGCCACCTGGTGGTCGTGCTGGGCAGCGAGCTCGCGGCGGGGGACCTCCGCGGGTTTATCCTCCACAATCCATCCGGGCGGACGGCAGCCCTGCGGGAAAACGCGCGGATCGACGCCGGACGATTTTCGCAAGGGTTTTCCGGCCGCATCATCCGGGTTGGCGGCCCGCGGGACCGCTGAAGAGCCCGGCCGGCCCGGCCCCTCGGCGGTGCAAATCGGCTGCCCTTACCCATTTTGTGGATCTCGGGTATGCTTAATCAGCCTCCTCTGCCGGTGAGAGATCCAGCCATCCCAGCGCAGCGGCACGGCGATCCGGGTAAACCATGAAGAATCAGACCGCCCAAAATCGGAGGACCCAGGAATCGGAGGTCGCCCTGGAGTGGAACGTTGGCGATACGATCCTGAACACCTACCAGGTGGAAGAGGTTTTCACCGGGGGCGGAATGGCGCTGGTGTACCGGGTTTTTCACAAAGGCTGGGGGATCCGCCTGGCCGTGAAAAGCCCCCGGCCCGAGACCTTTGCCTCCCCCGAATCTGAAGAGAGCTTTATCCGCGAGGCAGAAACCTGGGTCAACCTGGACCTGCACCCGCACATCATCAGCTGCTACTACGTCCGCAGGCTTGGCGGTATCCCGCGCATATTTATGGAATACGCCAGCCGAGGAAGCCTCCAGGAAGCTATCGAGCAGGGGTGGTTGTACCGGGGCGCGCCGGCAGAAGTGCTCAAAAACATCCTGGATTTCAGCATCCAGTTTGGCTGGGGCCTGCATTATTCCCATGAAAAAGGGTTGGTTCACCAGGACGTCAAACCCGCCAACGTCCTGATCTCCGCAGACGGGCTGGCCAAGATGACCGACTTTGGCATCGCCCAGGCGCGGGCGAGCAGCCGCCCCGGTGGCGCGGGTCCCGTCGATCTCGAGGCCAACCAGGGCGCCAGGTCGATCCTGGTGGATACGGTCGGGCTCACCCCGGCATACTGCTCGCCCGAGCAGGCAGATGCCCGCCCGGTTTCGCGCCGGACGGATATCTGGAGCTGGGCCGTCACGGTGATGGAGATGTTCACCGGGCGCAAAACCTGGAAAACCGGCCCCGCGGCGAAGGAAGGGCTGCGCGAATACCTTTCCTCGGGCGCCACCCACTCGGTCATCCCGCCCATGCCGCCCGCCGTGGCGGGCCTGCTGGAGCGCTGCTTCGCCGAGAAACCGGAAGACCGCCCGCGGGATATGCGCCTGGTGTGCAACGAGCTGATCGAGATCTACCAGCGTGTCAGCGGGCAGGCATATCCGCGGGCTGAGCCGAAGATGGATACCGCCCTCGCGGACACGCTCAACAACCGGGCGGTGTCCATGGCCGATATCGGGCGCGAAGCGGATGCCCTCCAATACTTCGATGCGGCCGCGCGGGTAGATTCCGATCATCCCGCGCTCATCTACAACCGCAGCCTTTACCTGTGGTCGCTGGGGAAAATCACCGACCAGGATGCGCTGCGCGCCCTGGTCGAGGTGACCAAGAAGCTCCCCAACAGCGCCGAGCCTGCCTGCTATTCCGCCTCCCTCCACCTCGAGCGGGGAGATTACGCGGCGGCGCTCTCGACCGCTCGGGCGGCGGTCGCCCGTTTCGGCGAGCAGGAGCGCCTGAAGGCCATCATCGATGTCGCCAGCCAGTACCGCCTGGTGGAGGGGGGAGCGCTCAAAACCCTGGACGGCAGCCGGGGAGCGGTCAACTCGGTGGCGATTTCCGCGGCCGGGGACCGCTTCATCTCGGCCGGGAACGATTCCGTGGTGAAGGTCTGGAACCTGGCGAGCGCCGCCTGCGTTCGGGAGCTCACGGGGCACACCGACCTCATTCGCACCATCCGCATGGATTCCTCCGGGACCCGGGCCCTCTCCGCCAGCTGGGATACCACCCTGCGCTGGTGGGACCTGACCTCTGGCAGCTGCCTGGAGGAAATGGCCGGACACGAAGACGTCATCCAGGATGCGGACATCACCCCCGATGGCCGGCTGGCGGTCTCGGCCTCCGCCGATGCGACCCTGCGCGTGTGGGACCTGCAGACCGGGAGCTGCCTGCAGGTGCTGCGCGGCCACCGCGATACCGTGTGGTCCGTCGCGCTGCTGAACGGTGGAGCCCGGGCTGTCTCTTCATCATTGGACAACACCCTGCGGGTTTGGGACCTGGCAAGCGGGGAATGCCTGAAAAGTATCGACTGGCCGCGCTCCTGCACCAGCAATTTAAGCCCCACCGCGGACGGCAGATCGGTGTTCTTCGCCGGTGGGGATCAGCGCCTGTGGCTGGTCGACCTGGAGACCGGCGCCCCGATCCGGTCCTTCAGCGGCCACACCGGGGGCGCGAGCTCCGTCCTGGCAGCCGGTGACAATCCCTGGCTTTTCTCGGGGGGGATCGATGGCACGATCCGCATGTGGGATCTCCACACCGGGCAGTGCCTGCGCACCTTCAACGGGCACCGCACCTCGGTCAACTCGCTCTCGTTTTGCCCCAAGGAGATCCACCTGCAGGGCGCGGACGGAAAGCCGTTCAGCTGCTGGCTGCTGGCTTCCGGCAGCAGCGACCGGTCGGCCCGGGTGTGGATGGTCACGCAGGGCATCCCGCCGGCATACGTGATCATCCAGCCGCGCAGCTCTACAGAGGTCCAGGAGCTCTCTGCGCAGATGAAGGCGGAGCTGGCCGCGGTCGACGGATACCTGGCGCGCGGGGATGAGAAGCGCGCTCACCAGGCCCTCGTGCGCCTGAGGCAGAACCCGGACAGCCAGCGCGACCCGCGGCTGCTCAGCTCTTGGGATCGCATCGGCAGGCGCGCCGTCCGGGCCGGGCTTTCGGGTGGCTGGATGGAGCAGTCCTTCCGCGCCCATTCCGCCCGCATCAATGCCATCGCGCTGGCCCCGGACGCCAACCAGGTCCTGACCGCATCGGACGACAAGACCCTTGCGTTATGGGACCTGACCGACGGCCTGTGCGTTCACCAGTACATCGGCCACCTGGATGGGGTGAATTCGGTGGATATCTCGCCGGACGAGCAGCTGGCCATCTCCGGGAGCAGCGACGGCTCGCTCGCCGTCTGGCGGCTGCGCAGC
>JAJYJF010000280.1 GCA_021796375.1 Chloroflexota bacterium
GCAGACTCGGATTGATTCTGGCGGCTCAACAGGTCGCCCAGCAAGAAGTGCAGCCCGGCGTCCAGCGGGCGGGCTTCAAGCGCCATCTGCGCAGAATCGACAGCGGTTTCGAGGCTGCCGCCCCGTGCCTGAAACTCTGCCAGCCGGGCGTAAATCTCCGCGACGGGCTGGCCGCCCAGCTCGACAGATTTCTCCAGGCAGGCGATCGCCGAGGGGATGTCCTCGAGCTCGTTGAAGATCTCGGCAGCCTGGCGCATTTCATCCGCCGTGGCGTATTCCGCGGAGACGATGTCCCGCAGCGATTTCCTGGCGGATGGGTAGTCTTTCAGCTGCATCTGGACGCGGGCAAGGGTCAGCCGCAAATCGGCGCGCTCTGGAGCCACCTCGACGGCATGTTCGAGGGCGTTGATCGCATCCAGCTCTTCTTTCATCTGCAGCGAGAGCCCGCTGTACCAGACCAGGTTGTCGATGCTGTTGGGCGCCATACCAAGCGCCGTGCGTGCCTGGATCGTGGCTTCTTCGGTCAGGTTGGCGGAATAATACGCTTCGGCAAGCGCTTGGTTGATCTCGAGATCCTCGGGGTTCGCCTGGACAGCTTCCTGAAGCGCTGCGATGGAGGTTTCCATCTGCCCCAGGTCGCGCGCAACCCGGCCCATCCCGAGGTGGATCCGGCCGTTCCACCGGGGTGTCTTTGCGGCGTCCAGCTCGGAGAGCTCCAGGTAGGTCTGGAGGGCATCCTCGAGCATCCCGCTGGCTGCCTGGGCTTCACCCATCAAGACTCGCGCCTCGAAATTATCCGGGTCGAGCTCGAGCGATTTCATCAGGGCCTGGCGGGCGGCATCGACATTCGGGGCCGAGAGCAGCCTGGCGCCTGACAATCCGATGCGGTGGCTCTCTTTGTTGAGCTCGAGAATGGATTGGGCGTACAGGAGGTAAGGCTCTGGGTCCGCGGGTTCTGCATGAAGGGCAATCTCCAGGGCCTGGAGAGCGGAGGCGATGTTACCGAGGGAGAGCTGGGTTTTGCCTTCCGCCAGCGCCAGGCCGGGATGAGACGGCCAGTAAACCCGGCTGCGCTCCAGGACCTGCTGCGCCTCCTCGAGGCGGCCAAGGTCATAAAGCATGTTCCCCAATTGAAGCGAAAGATCTGGCGAGCTGGGCGAGATCGCTGCTGCCCGGCGCAGGGCGGGCAGCGCTTCGCTCGGAGTCCCCTGGGCGAGGTAAGCCTGTCCAAGAGCCACCAGAATTTCCGCATTATTTGGGGCCGACCGAGACGCCGAGCGGAGGGTCTCCAGGCATTTCTGGGGATCTCCGACCGCCAGGTAAGAATTGGAGAGACCGAGCCACGCCCGGGGATCATCCGGCAGGAGAAGCGTCGCCTGCGAGAACTCGGAAATGGCTGAGGGGTAATCGGCTTTTTGATACGCAGCTCCGCCCAGATGGGTATGCGCCAGCCCATCCTCCGGGTTCTGGGCGAGCGCCATCCGGGAGATGCGGATGGCTTCATCGGGCTGTCCGGCGGAGATCGCGGAGGCGGCGAACGAATGCATGTCCTCCAGCGCGGGATTTTCGCTCAATGCCAGTACCTGGCGGCGTTCTTCCAGGCAGTTCTCCCAATTTCCGACGGCTTCAAAGGTATCTGCTGCCAGCCGGCGGACGGCCGCGTCTTTGGGGGAGAGGGCTACCGCAAGCTGGACTGTATCGACCGCGCCTTCCTTTTCGTTTATGCCGAGCTGCGCCCGCGCGAGCTGGTCAATGAAGCGATAATCGGAAGGGTACTTCCCGCAGCCCCAGGCAGCCAGATCTTTGGCTTCCTGGCAAAGGTCCAGGTCGATCTGCTGCTCAATCAGGCGGTGCAGCTCGTCCCGGTTCAATAAAGCCGCATTTTTCGAGGCATTCTGGGCGTAATCTCGCGCCTGGGGAAGTTTATCCGTGGTTTTTGCAATAAACGAGCGCATCAACAGCACGCGCGGCTCGGTGGAGTCGGTGGGAAGGGCTTGCTGAGCGTCAACCAGGCGTCCGAGCCGTAAATATTCGTCCGCCAAATCGATCCGGTATATTGGGGAAGATGGGGAGAGCTCAAGCGCTTTTTTGATCGCTTGAATTGCAGCCTCGTGGTCGCTTTTTTGGCTGTAAACCCGCGATTTCTGGTAATAAATTTCTGCCTGGTGATTCAGGATCGCTTTTTCCGCCGCCGTCAAAGCGGGGACGGCCTCTTCCGGCCGGCCGGCCTCCAGGAAGAACCGCGCCAGCAACTCCTGGTTCGAGATATCGGCGAGGGGATCCGTCCTGCCCTGCGGGAGGCTGCCGCGTACCTTCTTCGGGCGGTCGTTTTTTGCCGCCAACCCGGAAATGCTCCTCGAGTGCCCGAGGTTCGAGGATACCTGCCAGAGGATCTCCGCGGGCGCCATTTCCTTCAAAGTGGAGAGCACGCTGATCTGAACCTGGGCGGGTTGGATGGCCGTGATCGCCGAGAGGATGCGCACGGTCTCGGATTTTGCCAGCGGGTTGCTCAGCAGGCCGTGCACGATCAGGCGGATCTGGGAGTCGCCGCTTTCCGGATCGAACGGCGATAGGATCGAACTGAACAGCTCGATTGGATCCGGGGTCAGGCCGTAGAGGATGGCGATGGGTGTGTTCCAGTACTCGAGCGGAAGCATGCGGTTGCCGGAAGAGGTGCTTTCCAGCTCGGCCAGCAGCCCCTGCCAGGAATCCTTCAGGCGGCGGCGCTCCCGCAGCGCCAAGGCGAGCAGGGCTGCCTGCTCCATGCTCGCGACCGGTTTTGGATCGCGCAGCATTTCCTCGTAGGCGCGGACAGAACGCTGGCGGATATCGGAGGCCAGCGAGGTCATCGGCAGGGCGCGCAGGGATTCGGCGGTCGCATCTATTTGAAGCACGCTTAACGCTAAAGCAGCCGGCGTCCATTCACCCGCCTGAGCGCCGGCGACCTCGGAAAACCGGGCCATTACCACTGGGTCGCCCACCTGCTCCCAGATCAGGGAATCGTAGCGGAGGGAGCCGATGACAACCGGCAGGTCCTCCGGTGGGAGCAGGTTCTTTAATAACTGTACCGGATCCTTCATCACCATGATGGCTCCTCGGCGGGTTTGAGGGGAATACGATGCACCGGAACAAAGCCTTCCAGGCTAGAGCAGAATGTGAATGGCCAGGTAATATGCCCCTGCGAAAAGCGCGAAGCTGGCCAGAACGAGGAAGATGCCCACGCCCGTGGCCGTTTTTGCCAGTCCATTCAGTGCATCGACGAGGGTGGACGCATTCCCAACCAGGCCGGCCACCTCATCGGCTGCGCCCTTATTGGCCAGTTTGGTCGCCTGCGCGGCAATCGTACGGATATCTTTTCCGCTGGCCTTTGAGGTGAGCAAATAAATTCCCATCGCCAGGGAGATCAACCCCATGACGAACATCGCGGAAGCCATGGTGAGGATGAAATCGGGGACGGAGATATTGAACATAAAAGCCTCCTGATATTGAGTGTCAGGAGGCTTGGGTGCAAGAACTATGCCACGGAATTTAGTCGTCCACGGTGGGGACCTGGACGGATTCGCGCTTGAATACATCCGATGGTAGGTGGGGCAGGTCGATCGCCGGATCGTCGCAGAAAAGCATGGCGCGTTCGATGGCGTTGCTCAGCTCGCGGATATTCCCGGGCCAATCGTAATCCACCAGCGCCTGCATGGCCCGCGGGGTCACATCGGTGATGTTCAATCCGAGCCGGGCGTTGTTCTGGCGCAGGAAAAAGCCGACGAGCTCCGGAATATCCTCCTTGCGGTCCCGCAGGGCGGGGACGTTCAGGTCGACGACCTTCAGGCGGTAATAGAGGTCTTCCCGGAACCTCCCGTCGTTGATCATGGCAGCCAGCTTCCGGTTGGATGCCGCGATGATCTGGACGTCGACGTGGATCATGTTGGTCCCGCCGACGCGGCGGAAGGCGCGTTCTTCGATCGCCCGCAACAGA
>JAJYJF010000281.1 GCA_021796375.1 Chloroflexota bacterium
TCCTGACCTGGGTGCCGCCCAGGTCCCAGCGCTCCAGGGCCTGGATGAAAGCCGGCGGGGGAGGGCTGGAAGCATGCTTGCGCAGCAGGTGGATCAGCGCCGGGGCGCGCAGGCCCTGCTCGCGCGCGCGCTCCAGCGAAGCCGGGGTGATCCGGTAGCGGTAGCCCGCCTTCTCCTCCCCCTCCCAGAGCGCGTACCGGGCGATCTGATAGCGCAATGTCCTTGGGGCCCGGGGCGGGACCAGCAGGCGCCCATCCCGCTGGACGTGCAGATGTGCGTTTTCGGGGGCCAGCCCCTCCGGGGCTTTGCCCTCCAGCAGGGAATCCGCCCAGGCCGAGAAGCGGAAAGCCTCGGCCTGGCCTTCGCGGCTGGCCGCGGCCAGGTCCAGGATGCCCAGCCAGTGCAGCGGGCCGGTGATGAGGTAGCGGACGAGGGCGCCGTCGATCTCTTCCCAGCTCGAAAAACCGCGCAGGTACTCCCCGCTCGCCTCCTGGCGGATGAACCATGAATCGTAATCCCCGGCCGGGCGCTGGAAATCCGGCATGCGCTCGCGGATCGCCGCGACGAACGCACTGAGATCCCACCAGCGGTCCCGGGGCACCTGGAGGAGTTGCCCGAGGAGCACCTCGCGCGCGTGCAGCGGATCGTTCGTCCACCCGCCCTCGCAGCGCAGGCCGGGGAGCAGGCGCAGCTCGTTGAACGCCGGCGACCCCCGCCAGGCGCGGGCGAGCAGGGCCAGGGCGGCCCCGCGGGGGGCCTCCAGGAACTCACGGGCAGCTTCAGGGCGCGGGTCGCCTTGCTCGTCGAGCACTCCCGCGGCGCTCAGCAGGGCTTTCAGGAGCGCGTTCGGAATGGGGCCGCGCTCCCAGAGGGTTTCCTCCAGCTTCAAGCGCAGGCCGGCGAGCAGGCTGCAGGCCTGGTCCAGGAGGGTATCGCTTGCGGGGCGCGGGTATGCGGTGGAAGCCGGGTCAGCGGCAGCCCCCGGTGGGGGGAGCGCCCCCGGGGAGGCCGGGCCGAGCAGCGCCAGCAGGTCGTCCGGGATGTAGGCAAATTCACGCGGCCCGCGGGGGGTGTCGAAAAAACCGCGCGCCAGGAGCGCCCGGTACCAGAGGATCTCCGCCGCCGAAACCGGCTCCAGGTCCGGCCGCTCGCGGTCCCTGCGGGCCGGCCCCATCTCGCGCACCTCGCCAAACTCGCGGGTGAAATCCGGCCAGGCCAGCCGTCCCTGGCTGCGCTGCAGCCGCGCGACCGCCCGCCGGCCTTCCTCCGGCAGCAGCTCAACCTGCTCGCCGATGCGCTCCCGCTCGCACAGGGCGCTCACCAGCTCCGGCAGCGCCGCGCGGGCATCCGGGGCTTCCAGGTCCACGCTCCAGTGCTCGGCGACAATTTTCAGAAAGCCCAGATCGCGATCGTGCAGGCTGTTGGCCAGGTTCGGCATTTCTCGAATCCCCTAAAATCCATGGCCGGGTCAGACGACCGTCTCGAGCGCCGAGGGGATGATCTCTATCGTGAGCGATTTTACGTTGGATGCCAGCCCGGCCCAGACCTCGCCGTCGAGGTGGACGTGCAGCCCCCGATCCGCGGTCAGCGCCATGCGCCGGAAGCTGCCCGAACGGACGTATTTCAGCTTATCCGCGGTCCCGTTCAAGAAATAGGGGATGGTCGCCAGCATCCGCGGCACCGAGATCGTGCTGACCCCGGTATAGCTCAGCACGCCGTCGTCCGTGCTGGCCTGCGGCGCCACCAGAAACCCCCCACCTTCGCGCTTTCCGTTGCACATCACTAGCATCAGCATGGATTCATCCCATGCGTCCTGGTCTGTCTGGACCTTGAGGTTGAACGTTTCGTAGTTAAAGGCGATCGTCTCGAGGACGGCGATAAAATACACCGCGAAGCCCTGGAACACGGGCACCTTCCGCGAGTGGATGGTCACGACCGTATCGAAACCGACGCCGATGGTATTGTTCCAGTACTCTTTGTTCCCGTGCTCGTCGCAGACGGACCCTATATCCATCGGTTTGGGGGTTCCGGTCAGCGCCTGGCGCATCGCCTCTTCGGGCCGGGGAGAAATGCCGATGGCGTAGGCAAAATCATTCCCGGAGCCCACCGGTACCACCCCCAGGCGGGGCCTCCGCTCCGGGGGTAGCTGCATCAGCCCGTTGACCACCTCGTGAATGGTCCCATCTCCGCCCATGGCGACCACCATCTCGTACCCATCCTCACCGGCCTGGCGCGCCAGCTCGGTGGCGTGGGTGGGAAAAACCGTCCCCGCCCAATCCGCTCCGCCCAGCTCGTTGACGATCGGCCGGAGGGATGAAGCGACAGACCACGCGCGGCCTAAATTGGCGATCGGGTTGAAGATCAGCTTGGTTTTTCTTGGCATGGAAAGGTTGGCTCCGGTGAAAATGGGATGGTTGAATATCGATCAGGCGAAGGAGATCGCGCCGGGGGTTTGGGTATGGGTTTGCAGGAGGGCTGCTTCGGCCGCCTGGAGCAGCAGGTCGGGCGTGCGCCCGTTCTCCGGGAAGACCGCCCCGCCGATCGAGAGGTTGACCGCCCGGATAGTCTGCTCCGGCAGGCTGAAGCGCTTGTGCTGGACCGATTCCTGGATGCGCTCGCCGATCGACTGCGCGGTGGATTTATCTGTGCGGCTGAGAATGATCCCCCAGCGGCGGTCGTCCAGCCGGGCGATGAAATCGGTCTTGCGCAGCGTCTGCGCGGCGGCGGTGGCGATACCGGCCAGCAGGAAATCCGAAGCGGAGCGCCCGTAGCGCCGGGTAACCTCCTGGATGTCTTCGATATCGACGAGAAAAACGGAAAAAGGCGCGTCCGCTTCGAGCGAGTTCAGCGTCTCGACCTGCAGGTGCTCGTCGAACGAACGCCGGTTGTGCAGCCCGGTCGCCGGGTCGATGCGCACCTGCTGCCCGGCCAACCGTTCGATGCGCGAGTTCTCGATCTCAACCGCCGTCTGGTCGGCCAGAGCCTGGAGCTGCCGGATATCATCCGCGGAAAACTCCTGCGCAGGCTTGCGGCAGACCGTCATCACCCCGACCACGCGCGGTCCAACCTTGAGGGGGATCCCGATAATCGATCCCGTCCAGCCGGTGCCGGCGAACAGCGGGTGAGCGGACATATCCGGGATGACCATCGGCTGGCCAAGGCGGGCAACCGTATAGGTCAGCCCGTTCGGGCGGGGGATCATCTCAGCGGGGACGGTCCCTTTGTCCGCGGCGCGGGCGACGCCGTAGGAGAGGTGCCCGGCATCGTAAATGTAGAGATATGCGTCGTAGATATTCTCGCACAGCGCGAAGGGTTCTTCGATCAGGGCCGAAAGCCGCTGTTCAAGGCTCTTGCGGTCCGGCGCAACCTGGCTCGCCTGGTGGATGTGCTGCTGTTCGGCTAGCCGGTCCTCAAACGAGGTCATCGGCTGGCGGGTAGACTTATCCAGCAAGCGAACCTGGATGAGGGCGTGCGCTTCGCCTTCGATTTGAGGGCTTTTTTCGGTGGCTTCCTCCAGCTCCCGGAGCAGGCGGATCAGAAACCCGCGGTCCTGCCGCCCAATTTTCTCCTGTTCCAGGTGGCGGACCGTTTCACGGAGCTGCTCAAGATTGAGATTCACAAGCATATTAACACCTGCCTAACGATATCGATTTTCCTGGTCTGCCCTGGTGAAGGGTGCTGTGAAGCTTTAACAATATTCCTGGCAATTATAATTTCTTTTACCCCCATCCCGCCACCTCGGGGGATCCCGATTTTCCCTCCGGACCCGTCGAGTTCCGCAGGGGCTTGGGCAGTCCCGCTTTCCGCTCGCATCTGGCATAAAACGTGTACACTTCTCCTGCAGTGTTTCGCATTCATCCTGTTAACAACTTTGTAATGCTGCCCTCAGCGGGTGATAACGGCGCGCCAGAGAATTGACTAGCCGGGGCGGGGCAAGGTATAATCTTTCAACCGGGTAA
>JAJYJF010000282.1 GCA_021796375.1 Chloroflexota bacterium
GCTGGGTCCGGCGCTGCCGGACGGGCTCGAATGGTACGCCCAGATTCCGGCCATGCTGGCCGAGACCCAGAACTGTTTTGCCTCCGGCAGCCTGACGAGCCAGCGGCACGCCGTTTCGCTCCCCGCGGTCCGCGAGTGTGCGAAGGTCATCGCCGCGGCGGCCCAGATCTCACCGGATGGGTTTGGCAACCTGCGCTTCACCGCACTGGGAAACGTCCGCGCGGGCTCGCCGTTTTTCCCGGCTGCTTACCATGCCGGTGGAGCGCCGGCCTTCGCGCTGGCGACCGAGGCCGCCGACCTGGCCGTGGGCGCGCTGACCGGCGCCGGGAGCCTGGGCGCGGCCCGGGCCAGGCTGCTCGAGGACGTTCAGGCGGCAGCGGCGGCGCTCTCCGGCGCCGCGAATCGCCTGGCCGAGCAGACCGGCGTGCGGTTTGAGGGCATCGACTTTACCCTGGCGCCATATCCTGAGGTCGGGCGCTCTTTTGGGACCGCGCTCGAGCGCGCCGGCGTTTCTGCGGCGGGATTGAGCGGCACGCTGGCCGCGGCAGCCTTCCTGGCGGATGCGCTGGACCGGGTCAGCTTCCCGCGGACCGGATTTACCGGGCTGATGCTGCCGGTCCTTGAGGATGCGACCCTCGCCCGGCGGGCTGCCGAAGGGCTGCTGACGGTCAACGAGCTGCTGCTGTACTCCACGGTTTGCGGCACCGGTCTGGACTGCATCCCGCTCCCCGGGGATACGACCCGGGAGCAGCTCGCCGCGGTCCTGCTGGACCTGGCGGCGCTGAGCCTCCGGCTGGAGAAGCCCCTGACCGCGCGCTTGATGCCGGTCCCGGGCAAATCGGCCGGCGAGGAGACGAGCTTCGCGTTTTCGTATTTCGCCAACTCGCGCATCCTGCCGCTCCAGGCCGCGCCGCTCTCCGGCCCCCTGGCCGGCGATGAAGAATTTGATCTATTCCCACGCCGAGGAGGATAAATTTCCGAATTTTATGCCGGCAGGCCGGCCGGCTGGAAGCCGCGGCGCATCAGGCGCAGGCTGATGCTGTTCACCAGCACCGCCGCCGCGGCCGCGGCCAGATAGACCGGGACGGCCGGCCAGACTGGCAGCAGCAGCGCCACCACCAGAAAGAAGATATTGAATGCGAACGAGCCCCAGGCGATGCCGCGAACGACGCTCACCGCCCCGCCTTTGCCCTGCTGATGGTGGGTAAAGGCAGTGATGGTCACGCCGAAGATCGGGAAGGGCGAGAGCAGCCCGGAGACCTGCGGGCCCAGGGAGTTCGCGAAGGTGGTCAGGAGCAGGACGAACGCGCCGGCTGCGATCATCCTCGCCGTCAGGTCCCACCGGGGGGAGGATGAGGTCGAAACGGCAGCCTTCTGCCTGGGCATCAGCCCGATGACGGCGAGCGCGATGACCAGGAAAACCCCCACCGTCGGCCACAGCGGCAGCGAAGCGGCGTTCCACAGGGCAACCGAGCCAAGGAAAGCTCCGATCGAGACCGCCGCGCAGACCGGCCAGTCCGCGAATTGAGCGGTCAGGGCATAGGCCAGGCAGAAAACGCAGACCGACGCCTGGCCGCCCAGGTTGCCGGCGGCCGCGTGCGCCGCGAAAGCCCGCCCATACTCCAGGAGCAGGAGGATCGAGACCGGCCCGGAGGTGAGCGGAAACCCCATCAGCCAGCCGCCGATCCCCGGCCCCCAGCGCCTGCCTACCAGCGTGACGAACGCGATCAGGATGGGGGCGAGCGCCAGCTTGAGGAGAATCAGGGCGAGGGTGGAGGACTGGATCATTTGATCAAAATCACCGCTTGGCGTACAATACGGACTTATCCTGGTTCAGCGGGGATATCGTGCGGGTTATCCCCTGGATTTTCATCCAGCCGATTATACTGCCATCGGATGGTTTCTATCATCGAAAGGGGTACGGTTGAAATTCTATTCGGAGACCGGGCGTCTGATCCTGCGGGGATTTGAGGACCGCGATATCGAGCCCTTCTCGGAATATCGCTCCGACCCCGAGGTGGCGCGCTGCCAGGGATGGGATACCCCTTTCGACCGGGAGAGGGCGGCGGAGTTCGTCGCCGCGATGCGCGGCCGGACCCCCGGCGTAGCGGGCGTCTGGTACCAGGTGGCGCTCGAACTGAAGGAGACCCACCGGCTGATCGGGGATGTAGCGTTCGAAACCTTTCAAGATTACGGCAGCCCGCTCCAGGCAGAGATCGCCTTTACCCTGGCGCGAGAATATCAGGGCCTGGGCTATGCGTTCGAGGCCGTCTCGTGCCTGTTGGAGTACCTGTTCGAGGGATTGAAGGTCCACCGCGTGCGAGCGAATATCGACCCGAACAACCGGGCTTCAGCCCGCCTGCTCGAGCGGCTGGGCCTGCGCCTGGAAGGACATTTTATCAAGAGCCTGTGGTACAAAGGGCGCTGGGCGGATGAAGACTGGTTCGCCATTTTGGATCTGGAATGGGAGGCTCGCAAAAAGCGGTAAGGATGAGTACTGAGGTCGAGGTGAAAACTGGAGCGGCGCCCGAGACGAGGCGCCGCGAATTTGCCAGTGGGATCCGGGATATGACCCCGATCCTTTTAGGCGTCATCCCTTTCGGGATGATTTACGGTGCGCTGGCGATCAGCACCCACCTGGGCATGGTGATGTCCCAGGCCCTTTCGTCGATCGTTTTTGCCGGCTCGGCCCAGTTTATCGCCGTCCAGCTCATCGGAGCGGGGGCCTCGGGGGTGGTGGTGCTGATGGTGGTTTTCGTGGTGAACCTGCGGCACACCCTCTACAGCGCGTCGATCGCGCCGCATTTTCGCCACCTGCCCGTGCGCTGGAAGCTGCTGCTCTCGTATCTGCTGACCGATGAAGCGTACGCGGTGTCGATCACCCGCTACCAGCGGGAGGGGGCCAGCCCGCTGCGCCACTGGTACTTCCTGGGCGTCGGCCTCGCGCTGTGGGCTTCCTGGCAGGCCAGCACGGCGGTGGGCATCTTTATCGGGGCGCTGCTGCCGGCCAGCTGGCCGCTGAGCTTTGCCCTGCCGCTGTCGTTTATCGCGCTGGTCGTCCCGGGGTTAAAAGACCGGGCGATGATCGGGGCGGCTGCCGTCGCCGGGGTGCTCGGGGTGGTCGCCGCGCCGCTGCCGTACAAGCTGGGGCTGATGGTCGCCGCGCTGGGCGGCATCGCGGCCGGGATGCTGCTGGATGGGAGGAAATCGTGAACCTCTGGCTGGCCATCCTCGCCGCCGGCTTGGTCACGTTTGCCGTCCGGTTTTCCTTTATTTACCTGCTGGATAAGGTCACCCTGCCGGACTGGGTCCGGCGAGCGCTGCAGTTCGTCCCCGCGGCGGTCCTCTCCGCGATCGTCCTGCCCGATCTGGTCAATCCGAATGGGGCGGTCGACCTTTCGTTTCACAACACCCAGCTGCTGGCCGGCGCCGCGGCGGTGCTGGTCGCCTGGCGGACGCGCAATATCGTCCTGACGATCGCCACCGGGTTTGCCGTCCTGGTGGCGGCTCAACTGATCCTGGCCAGATTCTAAACTCAAAACGGTGCGCCCGCGTTTGAGCGGGCGCAGGCGTAAGTCTCTATTAGAGAGGCGCGAACAGCCCAGGGGTTCTTTCCTGGGGAGAGGCGCGCTGTGATCTCAGGAGAATAACCGGATCACCGCCTGGGAAGCCCAGGTAAACAGGGTGTTGGGCAAGACGCTGAAGACCAGCATCCCGGCCCCAGTGACGGCAGCGGTCAGCGAAACCCACGGATCGCGGTGGGCGCTTGGCTCGCCATCGCGCATGTACATGATCACCAGAACCCGGAGGTAGTAAAACGCCGAGATCACCGAGGTGAGCAGCCCGATCAGCGCCAGACCGATGTATCCACCGGCGATCGCGGTGCGGAAAAGGTAGAACTTCCCCCAGAACCCAATCGTCGGCGGGACCCCGGTGAAGG
>JAJYJF010000283.1 GCA_021796375.1 Chloroflexota bacterium
GCGCGAGCGGAAGGAGCTCGAGATCCATCCCCAGGAGGAGATGGAGGAGCTCTCGCTGTTCTACCAGCTGAAGGGCCTTCCGGCCTCCGAAGCCCGCTCGCTGGCCTCCCACCTGCTGCTGCAGCCGGAACAGGCGCTCAAGACGCTGACCAGCGAGGAGCTGGGGCTGACCGAGCAGGTCATGCCCAACCCGTGGATCGAAGCGCTGTCCGCTTCCATCTCCACGGCGATTGGGGCGTTCATCCCGATCATCCCATTCTTCTTCATGAAAGGCTACCCGGCCATCTTTACGTCTTTCGGGATCAGCACCCTGTCGCACTTCATCATCGGGTCCGCCAAGACGGTGGTGACCGGCCTGAGCCCGTGGAAGAGCGGCCTGGAGATGACCGCGATCGGCCTGGGTGAAGCCCTGATCACATTTGTGATCGGGCTGCTGATCGGACCGGCGGTCGGCTAGATCCGGGGCGGGGGGATACCGGCCAGCCGGCGCGGCGACCGGGCTGCTGGCGGAGACGCCGCCGCGCCTCGCCGAGCTCACCGCGGGGCTGACGCCGGACCGGCTGCTGGCCCTTCCCGAGCCCGGGGAATGGTCTGCCAGAGACGTGCTCGCCCACCTGCGCGCCAGCGCAGGTGAGGATCCTGTAATGCGAAAAACATGGAAAAAAATCAGGTCCTTCGCATGGTTCGCCCAAAGTACGGGCGAACCCGCTCAGGACGACACGCTCAAGTGATGCCATCCTGAACCGGACTGCCGTGTTTTATCGGCAGTCCGAGTGAAGGATCTGTTTTTATCGCTGGTCATCACAAAACTTGATCCTCACCGGCAATTGCACCGCATCTGGCGAGGAACCTGGCGGTAAATCGTGCCGGGGCACCGCAGGCGCCGCAAGGGGATTTCTTAAAGCGGGGCGGGAACGCCTGCGCGCAAATTTCTTGAAATCTTTGATTGACACAGCCTGCTTTTCAGACTAAACTAAATGTCAGACAACCAGCATTCGATCTTTTAAAGCAGATTTCTCTCCCCCAGGCCGGGGGGATCTCCCCGCGCATTCCGGCTCGCAGGCCGGGCGAGGGTCGCCAGCCCAGCGGGGCGGAAAACGGTCGGGATCCGGGAGAGGCAAAAGGGCTCGAACGAGCCCGGCAGATCGGGATGAGGCAGCTCTCACCCCATTAAAAAGGTGATTTGGGAGGGCAACAACCATGTCTGACACGATGAAAGTCCAACCATTTAGAACCCGGCTGAAATGGATCCTCGACGAGTACCGGCAGAGCGGTACGATCTTCGGGATCCATCGCTCCCAGATCTACACCCCGCGCCCCCACAGCCCGTACGCCGCCCTGGACATGGCCGGCAATCCCATGGGGACCCCGATCGGACCCGCGGCCGGCCCCCACACCCAGCTGCTGCAGAACATCGCGAGCGCCTGGCTCTCCGGCGGGCGGTTCATCGAGCTGAAGACCGTCCAGGTGATGGACGAGCTGGAAATCCCCCGCCCGTGCATCGACATGGAGGACGAAGGCTACAACGTGGAGTGGTCGCAGGAGCTCAAGCTCGACCAGTCCGCGAGCGAGTACATCCAGGCCTGGGCTCTGGTGCATATCCTGCCCCGGCTGCTGGGCTTCGAGGAAGCCCGGTCAGACACGGTCTTCAATATGAGCATCGGATACAACCTGGAAGGCATCCAGAGCGCTCCCATGACGCGCTTCATGGACCGCATGGAGGATGCTTCCCAGGAGCTGGACGAGATCCAGCATACGCTGCAGGCTGAGTTCCCGCAGTTCGCCGGCATCCACATCCCTCCCCGGCTGGTGAACAGCGTTACGCTTTCGACCATGCACGGCTGCCCGCCGGACGAGATCGAGCGCATCGCGCGCTACCTGATCGAAGAACGCGGCCTGAACACCACCGTCAAGCTCAACCCGACGCTGCTGGGCAGGCAGCGGGTGCTGGATATCCTGCACCGCGACCTGGGCTATACCGAAATCGATATCCCCGAGCACGTCTTCGAGAAGGACCTGCAGTACGACCGGGCCATCCAGCTGATCCGCAGCCTGAAGGCCGCCGCGGCCAGCCGCGACCTGGCGTTCGGGGTCAAGCTCAGCAACACCCTGCCGCTGGCCAATCACCGGGCGGTGCTGCCGGGCGAGGAGATGTATATGTCCGGCCGGGCCCTGTACCCGATAACCATGAACCTGTTCGCGCAGCTCGACCAGGAGCTCGCGGGGGATCTCAACGTTTCCTTCTCGGCCGGGGCGGATGCTCTCAACGTGGCGGCCATCCTGGCGGCGGGAGCGCGGCCGGTCACCGTGGCATCCGACCTGCTGAAACCCGGCGGATACTCGCGGATGCTGCAGTACCTGGAGAACATCGAATCCGCCATGCGGGCGGCCGGCGCGGCCAGCCTGGACGAGTTCGCCGGCGACCGGCGCCGCGCCGTGCAGCGCGCCGCGGCGGATGCGCTCGCGGACCCGCGCTACAAGAAAGCTTACCGCCAGCCCGGGCTGCCCAAGGTGAGCTCGGGCCTGGGTTATTTTGACTGCGCGACCGCCCCCTGCACCGCCCAGTGCGCGGTCTGCCAGGACATCCCCGATTACAACCGGTTGATCGCCCGGGGCGAGTACGACCGCGCGCTCGAGAGCATCCTTTCGCGCAACCCCCTTCCCAGCATCACCGGGTACGCCTGCACGCACCTGTGCCAGACCCACTGCGTCCGCAGCGACTACGAAACCCCGGTCGCCATCCGGGCGCTGAAGCGCTTCGCCGCCGAGCACGGCCAGGTGGCGCTGGCAGCCCCGCCCGCGGGCGGGAAAAAGGTGGCCGTGATCGGCAGCGGGCCGGCGGGGCTTTCGGCCGCCTACTTCCTGGCATTGAGCGGCATCCAGACGACCCTCTTCGAAGCCAAAGACGCGCCGGGCGGGATGGTGCGCATGATCCCCTCCTTCCGCCTGCCGGATGAGATCATCCAGCGCGACGTCGACCGCATCACCGGGCTGGGCGTCGAGCTGAAGCTGTCTCACCCGGTGACGCAGAGCCCCGAAGCGCTGCTGAGCCAGGGCTTCGATGCGGTCTTCCTGGCCAGCGGGTTTCAGAAGAACGCCCCCCTGTTCATCGAGGGCATCCAGGGGCCGGGGGTGTATTCGGCGCTTGAGCTGCTGGAGCGCGCAAGGGTGGGGGAACCGGTCGACCTGGGGCAGCGGGTGCTGGTGATCGGCGGCGGCGATACCGCCATGGACGCGGCCCGGGTCTCCCGGCGGCTGAGCCGCAGCCCGGTGACGATCCTCTACCGGCGCACGCGGGTGGAAATGCCCGCCAGCGCCGAGGAAATCGAGGGAGCCCTCGAAGAGGGCAACCATTTGGAAGAGCTGGTGAGCCCGGTCAGGGTGATCCGGGATGGACGCGGGCGCGTCACCGCGCTGGAATGCCAGCGCAACCGGCTGGGCGAGCCCGACGCGGGCGGGCGGCGCCGGCCGGAGCCCATCCCGGGCGGCGAGTTCCAGCTTCCCGCCGACACGGTGATCGTGGCGGTCGGCCAGGTCCCGGATCTGGCATTCCTGCAGGGCAGCGCGGTCCAGCTGCAGCGGAACGGCTCGGTGGCGGCGGAAGACGCCACGGGAGAGACGGCGGCGGAGAAAATCTACGCCGGCGGCGACGTGGTGGACGGCCCGGACAGCATCATCGCCGCGTGCGCGGATGGCAGGCGCGCCGCGGAAGCCATCTGCGCCGGCTTCGGGATAGCTTTCCGCAGCCTGCCCGCCCGCGCGGAACCGGTCCCGGCCGAGGAGATCCTGGGGCTCAAGCGCGCCCGGGCGCGCAAGGAGCCGGCCTACTCCCCGGCCCTGCTGCCGGCGGTGGAGCGCCAGGGCTTTCGCCTGATCGAACCGGGGCTGAGCGAAACCGCCGCCCGCCA
>JAJYJF010000284.1 GCA_021796375.1 Chloroflexota bacterium
AGGGCACCCAGGCGCCGTCCAGAAGCAGTTCCAGGGGTTCTCCGGAGTGCAGCTCGCCGCCGTCCGGCAGCTGCCAGTGGTAGGTTTGGTTCAGGATCAGGCCCATTTTATCCTCCTTGATGGATCGTACCCGATCAGGGGGGATCACAGGCTATCGATGGCATGATAGCGATTCCGGCTGTGACCCAAAATTAAGCGATTGAGACGTCCCCCCCTGGCAGCGCTAGGCCAGCTGGTACGGCACCTCGATGATGACCACCCCCGGCCGGAGCAGGAGCCCCAACCGGAGCATAAACGCCGTCTGGTTGTGCAGGATGCCGGTCCACCAGCTGTGGGACACAAACTGCGGCACCACCACGATGATGACCTCGTTGGGCTGGCGGATCTTGCACAATCCCTCGATGTACTCCAGGATGGGCTCAACCAGCAGGCGGTAGGGCGAGTCCAGCATGACCAGCCGGATCCCTTCCCCCCACAGGTTCCACTTGGCCTGGAGCTTATCTGCCTCCTCGGGTTCCATCGAGATGAATACGGCGGTGATGTCATCCGAGATGGAGCGCGCGAAGCGCAGCCCGGCCAGCGTGCCCTGGTGAACCCCGCTGATCGGGATGATCACCCGCTGGCGGGAGATGCGGGGCAGATAGTGGTAGTTCTCCAGCGAAAGCTGCTTTGCCAGGTTGCGGTAGTGCCGGTGGATGGCGCTGAAGGCCAGGACGAGCAGGGGGATCAGGATCACGACGATATAGGCGCCGTCGGGGAACTTGGTGATCCCGAACACCAGGGTGACCACCGCGGTCAGCGCCGCCCCGATGCCGTTGGCGATCATCTTGACCAGCCAGCGGTCGTCGTGGCGCAGGAGGGAGCTGGTTTCAGCGCGCTCATCCCCGGGGGATAGATGACCGGACTTCCACCAGCGGTAAGCCATCCCCAGCTGGGACAGCGTGAAAGAGAGGAATACGCCGATCGCGTAGAGGGGGATCATGCGGGTGACGCTGGCGTCGAACAGGATGATCAGGAGCCCGGCCATCAGGGCCAGGGAGATGATCCCTTTCGAATACACCAGGCGGCTGCCGCGGTAGGTGAGCTGGCGGGGTAAAAAGCCGTCCTTGGCCAGGATGGCCGCCAGCCGTGGGAACCCGGCGAAGGCAGTGTTGGCGGCCATCACCAGGATGACCGCCGTCATCGCCACGACCACCAGGTAAAGCATCCCCGTGCCGTTGAAGACGGTGCGCGCGATCTGCGAGATCACCGTTTCTTGCTCGGAGGGGATTGCGCCGATGCGCCCTGCCAGGAAGGTGATGCCCAGGAAGAGGACCGCCAGGATGGCCCCCATCCAGACCAGGACGATCCCCGCGTTCCGGCTGCGCGGCTCTTTGAAGGCGGTGATCCCGTTGGCGATGGCTTCGATCCCGGTCATCGCCGAGGTCCCGCTGGAGAACGCGTGCAGGAGCAAGAAAGGGGTGACCAGGGTCAGGGTTGTGGTCGTGGTGGAGAGCTCCGGGGGGGAGACGACGATCCCCAGCCCGCCAAACGCCGAGCGGGCCAGGCCGGCCGCCACGGTCAGCAGCATCATCCCCAGGAAAATATAGGCCGGGATGGCAAAGGCGATCCCGGATTCGCGCACCCCGCGCAGGTTGACCACCATGACCAGCAGGACGAGCGCCAGGGCAATCTCTACCCGATACGGGAAGAGTTCCGGAAGCGCCGAGACGATCTGCGCCACGCCGGAAGAGATCGAAACGGCCACGGTGAGGATGTAGTCGGTCAGCAGCGCCGCGCCGGCGGTCTGGGCGGGGATCTCGCCCAGGTTTTCCCGCGCCACGATATACGCGCCGCCTCCCGAGGGATACGCGTGGACGGTCTGTTCGTAAGAGAGGACGACGATCACCATCAAAACGACGATGGCGATGGAGATCGGAAAGGCATAATCGAAAGCCGCCGCGCCGGCTAACGCCAGGATGACCAGGATCTCCTGGGTGGCGTACGCCGTGGAGGAGAGCGCATCGGAAGCAAAGACCGCCAGCCCGACCAGCTTCCCGATCGTCTCGTGGGGAGCATCAGCCGTGGGCAGCGGCCTGCCGATCAGCCACGACTGCCACGAGCTCGGCGGAGCGGACCTTGGCTTTGGGTGAAATACACCCGGGGCTTCTGTCTCTTGAATCTCCATTCAATTTTCTGGCTCGGGTTCAGGTTGGGGAGACTCCGCCGCCGGGAGTGGGCTGCCGCAGCGGTTGCAGAACCGCGCGTCGGCCGGGTTTGGCGCCCCGCATTGGATGCAGAAGTTCCCCGCCGGCGCCGGCGGGTCGGCGCGCGTCAATCCGGCGGCCGGCGCGGGCCGGGAGGCCGCCTTGATCTCCCCCTGGAAGCCCTCCGACAGCTCGCGGGCTCCCCGCCTGAACTCAACGATCGCCTTCCCGACACTCCGCCCGATTTCTGGGAGGCGGGCCGGCCCGAAGACGACCAGGGCGGCCAGAAAAATGATCACCAGGTGAAAGGGTTGAAATCCGAAGATCATCAGGGAATCCTCTAAATGGTTTTTAACTTCCCGGGCGTAAGAATCGATACCTCTATATCTAATCATGATATCGAAACAGGCCGGAGGAGTCTATTCGTAGGACTACGGTATTCCGGAAAGTTCAGGGATCCACGTGCAAGACGCCGTGCTGCAGCGCGAACCGGACCAGGTCATTCTGCGACTTCAGGTGCAGCTTGTGCATGAAGTTCGCGCGGTGCATTTCGACCGTGCGCCGGCTGATGGACAGCCGTCGGGCGATCTCGGCGCTTTTCATCCCCTCCGCCGCCAGGTGGAGGATCTCGCGCTCGCGGTGGGTGAGGGTTTCGTAGGGATCGACCGGCTGCTCGCGCGAATCCGCAATGAACAGGCTGATGGCCTGCTCGTCCAGCGGCGGGCTGAGGTAAATCTCCCCTTCCAGCACCCGCTGGATCGCGCGGACCAGGTCGCTGGACGAAGATTTTTTGAGCACGAAGCCGGAAACCCCCGCCTGCAGCGCTTCGGCCACGTACGCCTCGGTTCCGTACATGGATAAAATAATAACCCGCGTGGCCGGGCTGGCCGCGCGCACCTGGCGGGCGACCTCCAGGCCGTTGACCCCGGGCATCATGATATCCAGGATGAGAATATCCGGTTGGAGGCGCCCGGTGGCCTGGATGGCTTCCAGGCCGTCCGCCGCTTCCCCCACTACCTGGAATGGCGTGGTCGCTTCCAGCAGGAAACGCAGACCCTGCCGGACGATGGTGTGGTCGTCGGCCAGGAGGATCGTGGTCATGGGAGCTTCTCCAGCGCGGCCGGGAGCGGCAGCGCGACCTCCAGGCGCGTCCCCCCGCCCGGGGTGGAGTCGAAGGCGAGGGTCCCGTCCAGCAGCTCGGCCCGCTCGCGCATGCCCACCAGGCCGCTCGCTTTCCCGCCGGAGAGGACCGATTGGGGATCGAACCCCTGCCCGTCGTCGGCGATGCGGATGCGCAGCCAGGCGGGCTCGACCGCAACCCGCACCTCCACGCAGCTGGCCGAAGCATGCCGGGCAGCGTTGGTCAGGGCTTCTTGAACGATGCGGTAAGCCGCCGTTTCCACTTCCGGGTCGAAACGGCGTTTCTCAAGCCCGCTGTGGCGAAACCCGACCGGGATGCCGGTCAGCTGGGTGTAGCGGTTGAAATGCCAGAGCAGGGTCGGGAGGAGCCCGAGGTCGTCGAGCATCGGCGGGCGCAGGTCGAGGGTGAGCCGGCTCACGCGCTCGATCAGCTCGTTCACCTGCGCCTGGGCCTGCCGGGCCTTTTCCTGCAGCACGTCCGGCGGCAGCTGGGGGATGACCTCCAGGGTGAGCTGCAGGCCGGTCAGGATCTGGCCGATTTCATCGTGCATCTCGCGTGCGATGAAGCGGCGCTCGTCC
>JAJYJF010000285.1 GCA_021796375.1 Chloroflexota bacterium
CCACACCGGGGGCGCGAGCTCCGTCCTGGCAGCCGGTGACAATCCCTGGCTTTTCTCGGGGGGGATCGATGGCACGATCCGCATGTGGGATCTCCACACCGGGCAGTGCCTGCGCACGTTCACCGGGCACCGCACCTCGGTCAACTCGCTCTCGTTTTGCCCCAAGGAGATCCACCTGCAGGGCGCGGACGGAAAGCCGTTCAGCTGCTGGCTGCTCGCCTCCGGCAGCAGCGACCGCTCGGCCCGGGTGTGGATGGTCACGCAAGGCATCCCGCCAGCGTACGTGATCATCCAGCCGCGCAGCTCTACAGAGGTCCAGGAGCTCTCCGCGCAGATGAAGGCGGAGCTGGCCGCGGTCGACGGATACCTGGCGCGCGGGGATGAGAAGCGCGCTCACCAAACCCTCGTGCGCCTGAGGCAGAACCCGGACAGCCAGCGCGACCCGCGGCTGCTCAGCTCTTGGGATCGCATCGGCAGGCGCGCCGTCCGGGCCGGGCTTTCGGGCGGCTGGATGGAGCAGTCCTTCCGCGCCCATTCCGCTCGCATCAATGCCATCGCGCTGGCCCCGGACGCCAACCAGGCCCTGACCGCATCGGACGACAAGACCCTTGCGTTATGGGACCTGACCGACGGCCTGTGCGTTCACCAGTACATCGGCCACCTGGACGGGGTGAATTCGGTGGATATCTCGCCGGACGAGCAGCTGGCCATCTCCGGGAGCAGCGACGGCTCGCTCGCCGTCTGGCGGCTGCGCAGCGGGGAATGCCTGGCGGCCCTCACCGGCCATACGAGCGAGGTCAACTCGGTCAGCTTTTCGGCGGACGGGCGGCTGGCCCTCAGCACCAGCAACGATCATACCATCCGCGTCTGGAGCGTCGGGCAGCGACGGTGCCTGCGGGTGCTGAACGGCCACACGCACTACGTCCGGAGTGCGTTTTTTCACCCCGACCAGGCCAGGGTGATCTCGGCCAGCTGGGATAAAACCCTGAGGCTCTGGAACCTGTCCACAGGGGAATGCCTGAGCGAGCTCTCCGGCCACAGTGAGGTGATCGACGCCCTGGCGGTCTCGCCCGACGGTCGCTTCGCGGCCTCGGGCGGGATGGACCACACCCTGCGCATCTGGGACCTGAACCGGGGGCAGGCAGTCCGCGTGATCGAGGGGATCTCGCGGAGGATCGAAAACATCGTTTACTCTCCGGATGGCGCCTTCCTGTTCGCCGGCGAGGATGACGGCTCGATCCATGTGTGGCAGGTTCTCGACGGCCGGGAAGTGATGGCGGTCAAAGGGTACTCGCAGCCGGTCACCGCGCTGGAGATCACCCGGGACGGCACCCGGCTCGTCTCCGGCGGGAGCGACCGCACGCTCAAAGTCTGGAAACTGGATTGGGAATACGAGATCCCCGAGGGCAGCCTCGAGGACGAGAGCTTCCACTGCTACCTGGGTTATTTCCTTGCCCGCCACCGCCCGCTGGATGAAGAGCAGCTCACCCGGTCCGGGAAAGCCGCCTGGACGGCCGAGGATCTGGTCGGGCTCTTTCACGCCCTGGAAGCGCGCGGGTACGGGAACGTCCCGCACGACGAGGTGATGACCATCCTGCGCGCGCTGGCCCGCTAGCCTGCGGGATGCGTAGCTCTAGATTGGCCGGGTCGGGCCGCGAGCTCACGGCGCGTACGCCAGGCGGGCCAGGGCCTCGAACATCTCCGCGACCCCTTCACCGCTCGCCGCGCTGGTCCGGACGTACTCGCCGTGGATGACGCGCGCGAATTGGGCGCCAACCCGGTCCGGCTCGCCTCCAACCAGATCGGCTTTATTGGCCACCACCAGGTATTTCTGGTTGGGGATGACTTTGGCGATCTCGAAATACCAGTTCACCAGGTTTTTCAGCGAGTCCGGGAGGGTCAGGTCGTAGACCAGCGCCGCCGCCCGGCTGCCCCGGTAAAAACCCGGCCGGATGGCTGAAAACCGCTCCTGGCCCGCCATATCCCAGATGGAGAGCTTGACCGTCTTCTGCGGCAGGGCGACGAGTTTGGTCTGGAAATCCACCCCGATCGTGAGCACCCGCGAGGTCTCAAACTTGCCCTCGCAGTAACGCCTGACGAGCGAGGTCTTCCCGACGTTGCCGTCCCCGGCGATCACGACTTTAAGCAAGGGGGTCGCATCCGCATTCATACCCGGGATCCATTAAATGGGATGGCCGATAAAATATTCGTGCGGGCAGACCAGCAGCTCCAGGCGGATGGGCTGGGCGGCCATCCGCTCGCGGTTGGCAGTCTCGAAAAGCCCCTGCATCTCTTCCAGGGCTTTCAGCTGCCGGGTGGAAGGCTCGAGGTTGAAGAGCGCCAGGGTGGTGGTGAAGCGCCCCGGTACAAAACACAGCCACTGCCCGCCCTCGATCTGGGTGGAGCGCATGCCGCCGCCAAAGATCTCCGCGGTGGCCGTCTGGTAGGAGGACAGCATGGGGACGAACAGCGCCGGATCGACCTTAAACTGGCCCAGGCTGTGTAAAGGCATGCCGGTGGCATTTTCGTAAATTGAAAATCCCAGCACGCTTGCCCGGTTGCGGCGCCGGATCAAGATGGACTGGCCCTCGTTGATCGCATCCTTCCACTCGTCCGAGGTGGGGCTCAGGGTCACCGCCGCCTCCACCGCCTGCAGCTCGCGCTGATAATGGGCGTACAGCTCCTGAAACTGCAAGCGGTTGATGTTGCCGGCGGCGAAGCTGCTCGCCAGTGCGTCAATTTTCCCGTGGAGTTTGGCCAGGTAAACCTGCGCCTGCTCTCGCGGCGCGGGCATTTCCGCTGTCGGTCTGGCTTCCTCCCTGGCAGGTGGTGGGATCGGGCGAGGCGGCTTTTCTGGCAGGGACAGCAGGCGGCGCAACCAATTGAACAAGAGTTTCGTCCTTCTCAGCCGGCGTACAGCTCTGCCAGCCAGGCAGGTTGGTTAGAATCGGACTGAATTTTATCCGATCTACCAGAGTACTATCGGCCCGGGTCCGCGAATCTGAAGGAATTAACCCAATTTTCACGGCGCGGCCTGACCTCGCTTCTCTCTCAGTCCGGCCCGACGCGCGGGAAAAGTGCTGGAAATTTTTCATGATAGAATGAAAAATTATGGCTCAGGATGTCACCGTCTCGGTTTCCCCGATTTCCGAGTTTACCCTCCCACAAAAATACAGCTACAACCGGCTAAGCCCTATCCGCTGGATCTTTTCGCATGCCCTGCCCTACTGGCCGATCTGGCTGACCGGCATCAGCGGCGCGGTGGTCAACGCGGCCATGGCCGGGATTTACCCGGTGCTGATCGGCCAGGCGTTTAATGTGATCCTCGCGCCCCACCCGGATCTCCAGATGCTGGTTACCCTGGCAATCCAGGTCGCGATCACCCAGGTTGCCCGGGGAGGCCTTCAATTTGCGCGCAACTTCGGGTTCGAGCTTCTCGCCCAGAAGGTGGAGCGCGACGTCCGGGAGGAGCTGTACGCCAGCCTGCTCGGCAAGAGCATGACCTTCCACAACCTGCAGCCGGTGGGGGATACGATGGCCCGGGCGACCAACGACGTCCGCGAGGTGAACTTTCTCTTCAACCCGGGCTTGCAGCAGGTGATCGGCTCGCTGGTATTTCTGTTCGTGCCACTGCTGATGGCGCCCAGCTACCATCCCAGCCTGATCCTCACGCCGCTCGCCTTCATCATCGCCTACTATTTTGCCCTGCGCGCTTACCTGCGCCGGCTGCAGCCCATCACGGACGAGGTGCGGTTGAGCTTCGGCATCCTCAACTCCCGCCTGGCCGAAAGCCTGGACGGGATCGAGACCGTCAAGGGCGCCAGCCAGGAAAAAAATGAGGTGGCCCGGTTCTGGAAGAACGCCGCGCGCTACCGGGAGGCCGCCGTCCG
>JAJYJF010000286.1 GCA_021796375.1 Chloroflexota bacterium
GTCAGGGTCTTATTGGCAGATGATCATCCTGCGGTTCGAACGAGCCTTCACCGGCTGCTCGACCGGACGAACGAAATCGAGGTGGTGGGCGAAGCTTCCGACGGAGAAGAAGCGCTGCAGATGGGGCAAGACTTAAAACCGGACGTACTCCTCCTCGACATCGAAATGCCGAAGGTGGATGGCATCGAAGTGACCCGCATCCTGCACAGCCAGGGGTCGCCGGTCCAGATCCTCATCTTCAGCGCCTACGAGGATGAAGAGTATATCCAGAACGTGATGGAGCAAGGCGCTTCCGGCTATCTGATCAAGGATGAGGCGCCGGCGCAAATCATCCAGGCAATTCTTCTGGCTGCGAGTGGGAAAAAGGTTGCGCGGAACGACTTATACAACCAGGGTTATGGGTTCAGTTATCGGGGTTTTAATGGTAGTTTGGGGTAGGATGTAAGCGGCTCGGGTTCATGTCTCTTTCCCGTCCGGAAAAAGGCTAGCGAGAAAAAGAGAGTGTTGGCAAATCACCCTGGGGGAGGTCCCCCAGGGTGATTTTGGATCTTTCCCGCGCGGGTGCATCGCGGGATATTTGCGATTCCCATCCGTGGGGGAATCATTTACTCCCCGCCCATTGAGGGGCGGTGCCAGGGGTGGGGTGAACTGAATAAAATTGGGGATGCTCCCTGCCGCGGCGCTATTTTGGATTTTCATCTCCCTCGTGCTAGAATATTATGAATCCCTTCTGCAGTGGAATCTTCCGGGCATGCGAGGTGGAATATGGTTTCCGTGCTGGCGCTCGCGGCGGTTTTCCTACTCTTCCTGGCAGCTTTTCTCCTTTTCAGGGCGCTCCTGTATTCCTCCAGTGAGGAGCCGGTTGAAGCGCCCGCCCCGATCGATGTCGACAGCCTGACGGTCGCCGGGCATCTGGCCCGCATCGTTCGCTGCCAGACGGTTTCCGGCATGGATCCGGACCGGACGGATTGGGAAGAGTTCCGCGGCCTCCGCCACGAGCTGGCGAGCATGTATCCCCGCGTCCACCGCACGCTGGCGGTGACCCCGGTCAGCCACGCCAGCCTGCTGTTTACCTGGCAGGGGAGCGACCCGGAGCTTAAGCCGGTGCTGCTGGCCGCCCACCAGGACGTCGTTCCGGTTGAGGCTGAGACGCAGGCCGCCTGGGATTTCCCGCCCTTCTCGGGAGAGATCGCTGAGGGCTACGTCTGGGGGCGCGGCTCCATGGATGACAAATCCGCGATCATCGGGCTGATGGAAGCCGCGGAGGCCCTGATCCAGGGGGGCTTTCACCCGGAGCGCACCATCTATTTTGCCTTGGGCCACGATGAGGAGCTGGCCGGGGTGGATGGCGCGGGGGCTATCGCCCGCCTCCTGATGGAGGAGGGGGTCGAGCTGGAAGCGGTGATCGACGAGGGGGGCTTCCTGGTCACCGGCCTCATCCCGGGGGTCGACCGGCCGCTCGCCATGGTCGGCGTGGCGGAGAAGGCTTTCCTGAACCTCGAGCTCACCGCCGAAGGCCCGGGAGGGCATTCCTCCGCGCCGGTGGTTCCGACGGCGATCGGGAGGTTAAGCCGGGCGATCGAGCGCCTGGAAAGCCACCCGATGCCGGCCCGCCTGAAGTACGCGGCCTGGCTGATGGATGCGATTGCATCCGAGCTGCCGATCGGGGAGCGGATCCTGTTCGCCAACCGGTGGCTGTTCGGCCCGCTTTTGAAATCCAGGTTCAGCGAGGATCCTACCCTGAACGCCATGATCCGCACGACCACCGCGCCGACCCTCGTCCAGGGCGGGGTAAAAGAAAACATCCTCCCGGCAGAAGCCAGGGCGGTGGTGAACTTCCGGCTGCTCCCCGGCGACACGCTTCAATCGGTCATCCAGCACGCAACCCGGGTGCTCAATGATGAAAAGGTCCGCCTGCGGGTGCAAGGGCTCTCCGGGCGGGCGGGCGGCGAGGAGATGCCGGCCGAGGCGCTCCAGAAGATGGATGCCGTGTCGGATACGCGCGGGCCGGTGTACCTGCTGCTGGCCGATTCGATCCGCAAGGTCTTCCCGGAGGCGGTGGTTGCTCCGTATCTCAGTTATGGGGCGTCGGACGCGCGCTACTACCTGCCGGTTTGCCCGCAGGTTTTCCGCTTTGCCCCCATCCGGTTCGATCCCGGCGATTTCAGCCGGGTCCACGGGACGAACGAGCGCCTGGCGGTGAAAAACTGCGGGGATATGGTCCTCTTCTACCGCAGCCTGATGACCACCCTGGCGGGGAAAGGATGATTCGGTTTCAACTTCAATGAATATGTTGGCGCGACTTGGCGCGTTTCCAGGTTCTTCATCCAAGCAGCCGGCTGAGCAGGCTGCCCGTTTTGCCGCCGGGCTGCGTGATCATCTCCCCGGTCTGGCCGTTCATCCAGACCGGCTGCCCGAGCTGGCCGGGCCTCTGCGCGCTCCAGAACGGCAGGAGCACCAGGGAGAAGTCGCTGGCGGCCAGGTTCGGGGCGCGGACGACCAGGTCCTTCGAGCGCTGGTAGATCCCGGCCGCGATCTTTTCGCGCGCCCGGGCCAGCGCTTCTGCCCGGGCATCCAGCGAGGCGTCGGCGACTGGGATCGCGTAGGTTTCCGCCGGCCAGTCTGCCAGGTAGCGCGGGTCGTAAGCGACGATCCCTGAGGGCTTGAACCCTTTCACCGCTTTGGGGAACAGCTTTTTCAGCTTCTCTCCCGCCGCTACCAGCAGGCGGTCTTCGAGGATGTAATCTGTCCCGGTTTCAGCGATCCAGCTGTTCCCGCGTTCCACCATGCAGCTCCAGGCCACGCTTCCGCCCAGGTTAAAGCTCCAGGCCGGCAGGTAAATCCCGCTCATGGCGAAAGCCCCCTCGCTGGCCTGCTGGAACCGGTTGGAGAAAGCCCTCCCGGCGGCTTCCCGGTCCACCCCGAACGGGATCAGGCTGCCCGGGGCGATCAGGTCCCTGGTTTCGGCGCGGTCCACCACGTAAGCCGTACCGCAGTAGGGGCAGGTGAGGGTGAGCGCGCTGGGAGCCAGCAGGTAGGTGGCCCCGCAGCTCTGGCAGCGAATCGTGCGCGTGCTTTCCGGGCGCACGTGGCCGCGCAGGGTAGCCATCGCGATGATGAAATCTTCCTCCGGGGCGGATTTCTCCCCTGCCCCGGAGCCCTTACCCAGTCGCTCGCGCGAGGAGCACGATTCGCAGATCAGGCTCTGCCCATCCGGGGTATAGCTCATCCGGCCGCCGCAGTTGGGGCACACATACCGCTGCGGGTCGGAGGCGGACGGCGGAGCGGGCCGGCTGGCGATCCTGTCCGGGTCGATGACCGCGGAGGGGGCCAGCTTCCCATCCAAAGCAGCCAGGCTTCGGCGCGCCCTGACATGGTATGGGTCGCACGCCAGCGCTTCTTCCAGGTGGGCGCGCTTCTCCGCCGGGTCGGCGCAGATTTCGCTCAGCTCGAAATTGATATCGGCGCGCAGGTCCGGATTCGGATCGTACCGCAGCGCGCGCTCGAACAGGCGGCGTGCGGTATCATTTTCCCCGCTGCTGGCGGCTAATCGGGCATCTTTGAACATGTCCTGGGCGGCTTGAGACATGCGCGCTTCCTCTTTTCGGGTAGGGGATCACGTCCGGTTTCAGCCGGGAACCCGGTGCGGACACCCTGATTGTATACGAACCCGCCGGGATATTCCAGAGCCTTCTTGCAGCACGTGCAGCCCGATGGTGGCGGGCTGGATGTCATTGATCGGGTTAGACTTTACCAGGGATGATCGCCCGGTCTTAACCAGGGCAGGATCGCCCGCTGTTTACCACCCATGATCGGGCGGTGTTTACCACCCCATCGCCGCCCGGTGTTTACCACC
>JAJYJF010000287.1 GCA_021796375.1 Chloroflexota bacterium
CCAGCGGGTTGTTGATCTCGTGCGCCACGCTGGCGGCCAGCTCACCCATGGTGGCCAGCTTCGAGGCCTGCCAGAGCTGCTGGGTCATGGCCTGAATTTCCTCGTTGCGGGCCGCCAGGGCGGCTTCTGCCTGGCGCCGGAGGTCAAGCTCCGCGGAAAGCAGGTGTTTGGCTTCCTCCTGGTCGGTTACATCCCAGAGGGTAAGCAGGCCGGCCTGCTGGCCCTGCCAGTCAATCCTGCGCCCCTGAAACTTGAAGATCCGGCGCGTGCCGTCCGGGAAAACCCGGACAAAGGGATAGGCTTTGAAGGGCCGGCCGGTCTCGACCATCTCGCGGACCTGGTCATGCAGTCCAAGGCTGGCTTCGGGCGCCCAGACCTCCGCGTAGGGTTTTCCAATCGGGTCGAAAGAAATCTCCGGGGTCAGGAAGCGGTAGGCGGGGTTCGCATAGGCGATGCGCATCTCCGCTCCGACCAGCACGGCCAGGCAGCTGGGGTCGGCTTCGAAAATCGCGTCCAGGAGGGCTTTCTGGCGCCCGTTCTCCGCGAGCAGGGCTTCCCGCTCGGCCTCGGCCTGCACCCGGCCGGTGATGTCGGTCCTCAGCGAGTAGAAACCCCTGACCTGGCCATCGGCGGCGATATCCGGGATGTAGGAAACGCTGAAAAACCGCTTTTCCCCCTTCGGGTCGACTATCGATTGGTCGAAGCTCACTTCCCTGCCCGCCAGAACCTGGTCGATATATCCGGCGTGATGCGGATCGGCCTCCGCGCTGAGGACCTCCTCCAGGCACTTTCCCCCGACCCTGGCCGGGGGGATCGCGTACAAATCCCGATATGCGCGGTTGAAAAAACGGTAGGACCGCTCCGAATCGATCGAGGCGATCATGACCGGCACCGAATCGGCGATCAGCCGGATCTGGGATTCGCGCTCCTGGATCGCGGCGGTTTCCTGGCGGATCAGCCAGAACAGCAGAAACCCGGTAACCAGGGCAAAACACCAGTCTATGGCCGTGGCCAGGGTTCTGTACTCGGCCGGGCTGGTGGCAGCTACCTGCGCCAGCCGATCGCCGAATAATATCCACAGCCCGGCGACCACCAGGTAGATCCCGGCGATCCGGAAAGCTCCCCGGTTAGACCGAATCTTTTCAGGCAGGATCCTGCGATCGATCGCGCTCATCTCATGTTTTCCCTCGTGATTCCGGTAGCAGGGTTTGTCTCGATCGGGGGGGTGGGTGGAGGCGGCTGTGCAAAGGGGGGGCGTCCAGGCGCCCTTTCCCGGCAGCCTTAATTATTACATTATGGAGCTCGAATATCCAGATAAATTCAAGCGAAAAGGATATTCATCCGAAAATCCAGGATAAATAGCAGGGAAACCGCTCCCGGCGCTAGGCTCTCCAGAACGGCTGCAGGAGCTCGTAAGTGACCAGCCGGATCCCCTCGCTGCGGACCAGCTCGCGGCATTCTTCCGAGTTGAAAAAGCGGTAGTCGGCCGCGCGCACCCGCCAGCGCGGATTGATCGTGCGCAGCTCCCCGGTCCCCCGCGCGCAGTGCACCGCCCATTCCGAGATCCCGGGCGGCAGCTCGCGCAGCATCCGCCGGTAGCGCTCGGACTTGCCCCGGGTGGGGATGTCGTAGCTGTCCACGTCGGGATGGTCGATCGCCGGAAGCCCGAGCTTCTTGAGCTTCTCGATGAAACTTCGCTGGTGCACCCGCAGCGCCAGGCCGTACTCGCGCGCCAGCCGGACGGTCATGTCGAAAATGTCCTCGCGGGCGTCGTGGACGTTGCAGTGGCTGTCCAGCTGGACGGGTTTTAACCCGCGGGAGAGCGCCATTTCGATCTGTGCCCGCCACTCGATCTCCACTTCCTTCACCTCGGCGCGGGCCAGGAGGCGGCTTTTTTCGGTCTCCAAGGGTAAAAAGCCCTCCCCGTCCACCAGGGAGGGGATTTTGTCTGGCGAGCTGAGCGGGCGCCAGCGGAACATCTCGTGCTCGCTGATCGTGGTCAGGTGAACGCCGCGGGGGATGCCCGGCCGGCCGCGCAGCAGGGCGCAGGCGTGGATCGACCAGGCCGCCGGCATCATCACCGTGCAGGAAGACGCCGTGCCGTGCTCGAGGGTGGCGATGGCGCCCTGGTTAGCGGTGAGGCAGAACCCTACGTCGTCGATGTTGACGATCAGCAGGCGCTCGTCCGGGGCAAAGCCCAGCAGTTCCGATGTCAGGGGGGAAGCGGTCATGTTTCCTCTCGCGGTGGAGGATCTCGAACAGGGGGGACGGGGGTCCGATTCGGATATGCTGAATTGATCTTAGCATGGATCGGGGGCGGCGTGAAGCCGGGAGGGCGAATCGGGCGCATTTCAATTTCATGGCCAATTTCCCGTTCCGGATGCTGCTGGCGAAATCCTGCGATGGACCTGACCCCCGGCCCCTTCCCTCGCGTAGCGCCCCGGATGTTCTGTTCCGGGGTTAGGGAAGAGTGGAAATCCAGCCCTCCCACTTCCCTTCCCGAAGGACCGGCGAGCGTTTTTTGCGAAAAGTCAGGGAAGGGGGTTCGGTCTAAAGAGCCAATCCAAGTCGATGAATCTCAAACGAGGTTCGCCAACAGTTATCCAAGGAAGATGCCCCCGGGTGAATCCACCCGGATGCGTGGTTCTGGTTTAAAATGAGGCGGTAACCTCACCCTCAAACCATCCTCGCACCTTTAAACCCACCATGCAACCACTCAACCCTCAACCCAAAGTTTCGATCGTTACCCCTTCTTTCAACCAGGGCTGCTTTCTGGAGGCTTCCATTCAATCCGTCCTCGCCCAGGACTACCCCAATCTCGAGTACATTCTTGTGGACGGCGGCTCGAAGGACGAAAGCCAGGAGATTATCCAGAAGTACCGCACTCACTTTGCCTGGTGGGTCAGCGAAAAGGACCGCGGGCACGCGGACGCGCTCAACAAGGGATTCGCGCACGCCAGCGGGGAGATCCTGGCCTGGCTGAACTCGGATGATCTCTACCAGCCCGGGGCGGTCACGCAGGCGGTCGAAGCCCTGCGCGGGGATCCGCAGCTCGGGATGGTCTATGGGGATGCCAATCTGATCGACGACCGGAGCCGCACCATCGGGCAGTTTGCCTCGCGGCAGACCGACTACCGGCGCCTGCTGCGTGGCTCGGTCCATATCCCCCAGGCGACCACCTTCTTCCGGGCCGACCTGTGGCGCGAGGTCGGCCCGCTAGACCTGAGCCTGTTCTTCAGCTTCGATTACGACCTGTGGGTTAAGCTCGCCAAGGTCTCCCAGATCCGCTACGTGCCGCGGCTGTGGGCGGATTTCCGCATCCACGAGAAGGGAAAAACGCTCGTCAACGATGACCGCTGCTACCCGGACATGCTGCGGGTGCTGGCGCGCGAGGGCGGCGGCTGGTTTTCCTGGATGCGCCTGCGCTGGATCGCGCGCAGGCTGCTGTATGCCTGGGTCCCCTGGCGGCTGCGCCTGAGGCTGCGTAAAGCGGTGAGCTTATAAAGAGTCCTCGATAACCCGCTTGCCGGCCTTGCGCGCGTAATACTGCTCCTCGATCCAGGCGTAGGTGGTCACCATCCCATCTTTGAACGGGGTGCTTGGCTCCCAGCCTAGAATTTTCTTGATCATCGTATTATCGCTGTTGCGTCCGGCGACGCCCCGCGGGGCGGTTAGGTCGTATTTGCGCTCCAGCTTGACCCCGGCGATGCCCTCCACCAGGCTGACCAGCCCGTCCACCGAGATCATCTCGGCGGAGCCGAGGTTGATCGGCACGGCGGTCAGCTCGTCGCAGTGGGTGATCCTGTCGATACCCTTGACGCAGTCGTCGATATACATGAAG
>JAJYJF010000288.1 GCA_021796375.1 Chloroflexota bacterium
TGCTCATCCTGCTCGGAATCCTCCTCGTTGGGGGACCGACGAATTGACCTCGCCGCTCCGCTGGGTCATCGCCCGTTTCGATGGGTTCTTGAGCTGGGCCCTGCGGGTCTACTCCTTTACCGATGACCCGCGCTGCATCCTGCGGCTTCGCATCACCCGCGCCAGCCGGGCGCTGTCCTTGCCGGATGGGATGCTGGCGGCCGGCGAGCCGGTTTTGGAGCTCCACCTGTGGAATTCGCGCATCCCTCCCATGGACGGATCCGGTTCAGGCCTGGCGTGGGTCAACCAGATCCACCACGAGTTTATCGCCTCCCTGCGCCTGGCCGCCCGTGAAATGCAGACCGATCCCAGGCTGGCGGGGGTTTGCGCCGTCAGCGCCACATCCGCGTTTTTATACGTCTCGACGAACCCGGCCCGCGTCGACCAGTGGCAGCGGCTGGGGTTTAGCCGCCGCCGCTATCACTCCCCGCTGGGTGCGTTCGGTGAATTCTGGGAGAATTTTTACTCCTGGGGATTGATGTGGACCTATAACCCTCGTTCGGTGAAAAATCGCAGCCTCCTCGCCGCCAGACGCTACGAGATCTGGATCTCCGCCCGGGAATTCACGCGCCGGTACGGCTCGCCGGATCGGGCCGCCGTTTAAAGCGTCCCTCGCCCCGGCGAGCCGTCATCCAATCGCGCTGTCCCTGAGGAGCATCCTCCTGGTCGGCTTCACCAGGTTTGAAAACCGTCCCGCCTCCCCGCCGCTTCTCCGGCCGCGGGAAGAGGAGCTACCAGTTCTGCCGGGTGGCCGGGGAGCTGTTGGTGATGCTCGCTCCGTCGTCCTCCACGGGCTCGAAGGCGGATTGGATCGCCACGCGGCCCGGACCCACCAGCCGCAGCCACAGGTAGCGCTGCTGCCAAGACATCCACAGCTGCCAGCCGCTGTTCGGGTGCTCGAAGTGCAGGTGCATGCTGACCGTGGAGTCTTTGAAGATCAGCGCGGTGGGCTTGATCAGGATCGCCTGCCCCGGCGCCAGCTCGCGGACGAAGACGTTCCCGGAAGCGTGCAGGAGCAGGAGGCCGGGCAGGTTGCCGGTCGAGAAGCGGTCCATCATCATTCCGAGCGGATAATGGGTCTCGGATTCATCGCCGTTCTTGGTGGTGAACCAGACCCCGGTCTGGAAAAAGTCGTAGGCAACCGCGTGGGTGGCGACCAGGAAGAGGTGCTCGCGGACGTCCACCCGGTGGCCGGGCTGGAGGGGCAGGGCCAGCATCTCGCCGGGCGCGTCCCGTGAGAAGGCGATGCGCCCCGGCCCGTGCGCCTGGGTCATCAGCACGGGCATGCCGGCCAGCGCCCGCTTCCATCCGCCGCGCAGCGGCATCATCGTGATCGGCACGGATGGATCCTTCCACAGCAGGACGTGGTGGGCGAAGTACACGCCGTCTTCCGGCGCGAGGTTGAAATCCGCCACCGGGACGTACTTACCCTCGATCTGGCAGACCGATTTGTTGAAGTTCAGCTTGGCCATGTCCTTGCGGCCGGGAGCCTTCATCCAGCCGGCCGGGTTGACGATGGCCTTCACGTTGATCGTGGCGCCGCAGCTGGGGCAGCTCAGCGCGGTCCCATCGGAGACGGTCCCGCACCAGCTGCAGGTATAGGTCCGCTGCGCCGGCATGGGGCTTGGGGGGTTTTGTCCAAAACCGGTATTCATGCTGGGCTCCTTATTCGGTGACGTGGTGGACGTACATGGACTGGATGCCCACCCGCCCGGGGCCGGTCATCAGGGCCAGGCTCATGGCGGTGCCGCCGAACAGCCCGGAGGTCAGCTGCTGCGCCTGGACGTCCATGCGGACCGAGGAATCCTTATAGAGGAAGGCGCCCGGCTCGATCAGGATCGTCTCGTTGGGGCGCAGGACGCGCTCGAAGACGTTGCCGTAGCCGTGCAGGACGAGGAGCCCCGCGGTGTTCTGGGTGATGAAGCGGTCCATGAACATGCCCTGCCCGCCGAACAGGATGTTGCGCAGCCCCTTGATGCGCACGAAGGAATAGCCGATGTTGTTGGAGGCCAGGAGGAAGGCGTGCTCGCGCACGTCCAGCTCCATCCCCGGGTGCAGCGGCAGGACGACGATCTCCCCGGTGGCATCCCGCGAGAAGGCCACCCGCCCCGGTCCCCCGGCGACGCTGATGATAAACGGCATCCCGGCCAGCATGCGCTTCATGCCCCCCGGCAGCTGCAGCACGCTCATCGGCACGCTGGCGTCTTTCCACAGGAGCACGTGGTGCTCGAAGTAGACGGCATCCCCCTGGGCCAGGTTGATCTCGGCGACCGGGACGATCTCCCCCTCCACCTGGCACGTGCTGCGGGAGAAATGGATCTCGGTCATATCGCGGATGCGCGGCGCTTCGCGCCAGCCCGATTCGCTGACCAGGTCGCGAATATCTAGGGTGGCGCCGCAGAACTGGCAGGTAAGTGCGGTTTTTTCGTTGATCCCCTGGCACCACTGGCACTGGATGCGCTCAATGGGCGCCTGGGCAGGCGGTGTTCCTGTAGACGGCGACTGCGGGTAAGCCATGGTTTCCTCCTGGAATGATCTGAACACACGAATATTGGTGACATTATAGCTCGCGGATCGGGCAGATAAAACCATCCAATTTATGGTGATTTTCCAATTCGCGGTGTTTTTCGAGCTGGTCTCGTTCCAGCGCCCGCAGTGGGGGTGAGCGCGTATCTTTTTCCAATATCCGGCATCAAAAGCGGTGTGCAGAATACTTTGTAAGTTGGGCAGGATTGATAGGAGAAAATTCATGGATATTTCTGAACAGATGCAGATCGGGACCACGGTTCGCCTGGCCTGCGATTTTTCCACCGCCATTAATTGGGCCACCGAGGCGTTGAAAGCCGAGGGGTTTGGGGTGCTGACCGACATCGACGTCAAAGAGACTGTCAAGGAAAAGCTGGGAAAGGACGTCCGCCCCTATCGCATCCTGGGAGCCTGCAACCCGGGCTTTTCTTACCAGGCGCTCACCGCTGCGCCGGAGGTGGGGCTGCTCCTGCCCTGCAACGTGACCGTCCGGGAGCTGGAGGACGGCGCGGTGGAGGTCAGTTTTGTCAACCCGCGAGCCCTCCTGGGGTTCGTGAGCCGTCCGGAGCTTCAGGGGCTGGCCACCGATGTGGCGGTTAGCCTTGAGCGAGCCGCGCAGGCTGTCCAGAACCGGAAAGGGTAGGCGATATGCACGAGCGTCGCTATCACCGTCCGGTCGAGCGGCTGCGCGATCCGGAGCGCGTCGGGCGCCTGCAGGTTAGCCGGGTGGTCGATCTGGTCCTCGAAGGACTGCAAGCCGGCAGCGCCCTGGATGTGGGCACCGGGTCCGGCCTGTTCGCGGAGGCCTTCGCCGCGAAGGGGCTGCGGGTGGGGGGCGTGGATGCGGAAGCCGAGATGATCCACGCTGCCGAGGGTTTCGTCCCAGACGGCGCGTTCAAGGTGGGGACGGCCGAAGACCTGCCCTTCCCCGCCGGCGAGTACGACCTGGTTTTCCTCGGGCTCGTGCTCCACGAGACGGACGATCCATTCCAGGCGCTACAGGAGGCCGGGCGGGTTGCCCGGCTGCGCGTGGCGGCGCTCGAGTGGCCCTACCGCGATGCGGAGTTTGGCCCGCCGCTGTCGGACCGGCTGCCTGAAACCAGGGTGCGGGAAATGGCCGCCCGGGCCGGGCTTTCCGCGCTGGGGCCGGTTGATCTCGGCGGGGTGGCGCTTTACCGGTTCGATCGGATCAACAAGTAAGCGAACCCGCGCTCGGGATGATCAAACCCGGGTCCTCCCACCCGAAGGGCGCACCACCGATGGGAGCCAGTTC
>JAJYJF010000289.1 GCA_021796375.1 Chloroflexota bacterium
CGCTCCGCGAACGAGCGGCAGTGTTTCACGCGCAGCGGGGCGGGTAAAGGGTGAGTCTGGTTGATGATGCTGACCTGTTGCATTGGATTGAACGCCGGACGCTAGCTGCTGCCGGGCATCTGATCGGGCTGGGACTTTTGATTCAGGCGCGAAAAAACCCTGTCGATGCTGTCCCAGAGTTCTTGAGGGTGAAAGGGTTTGCACAGGTAATCGTCCACGCCGGCGATATGCAGGCCCAGGACTTTATCAATGGTTTGGGATTTCGCGGTGATGACGATGACGGGGATATCGCGGGTATCGGGGTTCCCCTTGATCTGCTGGTAGACGTCCCAGCCGTCGATGTCCGGCATCATCAGATCGAGCAGGATGAGCTCCGGTTTCTCGGCGGTGATGAGATCCAGCCCATGCCGGCCGCCGTGCGCTCCCTTCACGGAATAGCCGCGCCGGCTTAAAATCATGGAGACGAGATCGATCATCTCAGGGTCATCTTCAATGTACAGAATCGATCTGCTCTGGTTCTGCTCCATCACTTTCTCCTCTCGCGATAGATCAAGTTTACCACAGCCAATGTTGGGTGTTAACCGGATATGACCAAGATCACGACCTGGAATGTCAATGGTTTCCGCGCCTCGTACGGCAAGGGATTGCGGTCCTGGGTGGATGCGAACCAGCCCGAGATCCTGTGCCTGCAGGAGGTAAAAGCCCGGCCCGACCAGCTCCGTGAGGAGGCGTCCGGTTTTCCGGGATACACCGCCTACTGGAACCCTGCCTTGCGGCCGGGATACAGCGGCGTAGCCACTTTCGTCCGCGAGCTCCCTCAGAAAATCGATTTCGGCCTGGGAGAGGAGCGATTTGACAGCGAGGGCAGGGTGATCGCGACTGGTTATGACGATTTCTTGCTGCTCAACATCTATTTTCCAAATGGAGGGCGGGGCCAGGAGCGGGTGGCCTACAAGCTCGATTTTTACGCCCGCCTGCTGGAGATCTGCGACCGGCTGCAGCGGCAGGGGCGCGAGGTCATCCTCACGGGGGATTTCAATACGGCGCACCGGGAAATCGACCTGGCCAACCCGAAGCAGAACGCCACGACCTCCGGATTTCTGCCCGAAGAGCGCGCCTGGATCGACGCCTATCTCTCCCACGGTTTCGTCGACGCCTACCGGATGCTTTACCCCGAGCGCGTGCAGTACACCTGGTGGACCTTCATCACCCACGCCCGCGAGCGCAACATTGGATGGCGCCTGGATTATTACCTGGTTACCGGCGGGCTCTCAGCCCGGATCCGGGATGTTGTGATCCACAACGATGCCTACGGCTCGGACCACTGCCCGGTCACCCTGGTGCTGGACTAGCCGGTCCGGCGATCCTGCCGGTAAGATCCGCCATCACCGCGGCGCGCCCGTAGGCTGACCAGACCTTTTTCAACACCTCCGGTTTGAGCCAGAAAAGCTGCTTTTCGCGGACGGCCGGGTTGGCAAACCCCCAGCCTTCCCCCGGATCCCAGGCCAGCAGGATCATCACATGCCCCCAGATCGGCTTCCAGGATCCGATAAACAGCACCGGGACCAGGCCCCTTGCCAGCGCAGCTCGCAGGCTGGACTCCGGGGTGAAAAGCCGCCAGGAAGCAGCGATGCTGTTCCGGCGCAGGACGTCCTCAACCCCCCAGGGAAATGTGGCCCAGCTCGGGATGCGGCGGACTACCGGGAAGATGCCGTTCCAGGCGATGCGGTCCATGCTGCGCGCGAGGGAGGTGGGGTCCATCTGGATGCCGGTCGCCGCCCGGATGAGCATTGACGCGCAAAATGGACCGCAGTCGTTGCTGGTCCCCTGCCAGACGTGCGCGGCAAGGATCTGGTCCTTGAAGGGCGAGCTGACCGGCGTTTCGCCGGCGACCGCGGCAGCATCCATGCGCGCTCAACTTCTCTCAGGCGGCGGAAATCACCGCGCGGACCGAATCGCTTCCAGCGATTCGGGGTTGACCAGCGACGAGCGGTCCCCCAGGTCCAGGTTCAGGTAAACGCTGCGGATCAGCCGCCGCATCAGCTTCTGATTGCGCGTCTTCGGCAGGTCCGCCACGAAGTAGACCTGCTTGGGGGCCAGCGATTTCCCCATGTCCCGCCGGATCTTTTTGATCAACTCGCGCCGCAATTCTTCAGATTCTGCCACGCCGGGTTTCAGCACGCAAAAAACGACCAACTGGCTGCCTTTAACCTCATCCGGGACGCCGATGGCAGCCGATTCCAGCACGGCCGGATGCTCGACCAGTAGCGATTCGATCTCCGCCGGCCCAAGGCGCTTCCCGGCGATTTTGATGGTATCGTCGGACCGGCCCAGGACGAACCACTGCCCGTCCTCGTCCACCGCAGCCCAATCTCCGTGCACCCAGATCCCAGGCCAGCGAGACCAATAGGTATCCAGATACCGCTCCGGATCCTTCCAGAAACCGCGGGTCATCCCGATCCATGGATTTTTAATCACCAGCTCGCCGACCTGATCGCGCACCGGCCGGCCGGCCTCATCAAAAACGTCCGCGGCGATCCCCGGGCAGGGCGAATTGAAGGAGCACGGTTTCATCGGCAGCAGGGGGTTGCCCATCAGGATTCCCCCGGAGATTTCCGTCCCGCCGGTGTAGTTGATGATCGGCAGCCTGCCTTTGCCGACCTTTTCGAAGAGCCAGCGCCAGGGCTCCGGATTGCAGGGCTCGCCGGTCATCGAAATCAGTCGCAGGCTGGAGATGTCGTGCGCCTGCACCAGCCCTTCACCGGCGGGAATCAGCGAGCGGATCAGGGTCGGCGAAATTCCGAGCGTAGTGATGCGGTGGCGCTCGATCAACGCCCAGAGTCGGTCCGGGCCCGGGTAATCCGGCGCGCCGTCGTAGATGAAAAACGCCGCGCCCAGGATCAGCGCGCCGAACATCTCCCAGGGACCCATCATCCATCCCATGTCGGTGATCCAATAAATGATCTGGCCCGGGTGGACGTCGGTTCCGAAGGCCATGTCCTGTGCGGCCTTGATTGGGAAACCGCAGTGGGTGTGGATCGCGCCTTTCGGGCGGCCGGAGGTGCCGGAGGTGTAAATCACCATCAATATATCTTCTGCGGACGTATTCTCGGTCTCCGCGGTGGGAGGCTGGCCCGCGACCAGCTCTCCCCACAGAATGTCTCGGGGAGGTTCCAGATGGATCTCCGCCCCGGTGTACGGATAGACAACCACGTGGCGAAGGGTGGGCACCTGGCCGGCAGCCTCGTCCGCGATGGGTTTCATCTCAACAAATTTCCCACGGCGGTAAAAGCCGTCCGCGGTGACCAGCGCGCGAGCATCCGCATCCGCCAGCCGGGAAACGATCGCCCCCGCGCCATACCCCGAAAACAGGGGCAGGAGGATCCCCCCGATCTTGGCGATCGCCAGGCAGGCGATGATCAGCTCGGGGACCATGGGCATAAATAAGCCCACCGCATCCCCTTTCCCTAACCCCAGCGATCGGAAGCCGCCCGCGGCGCGGTTAACCTCGACGAAGAGCTCGCGGTAGGTGAGCGTGCGGGTATCCCCATTTTCACCCTCCCAGATCAGCGCGGGCCGGTCCTCCGCGGGCGTTCCCTGATACTTATCCAGGCAGTTATCGACGATATTCATCTGCCCATCGACGCACCATTTTGGCCATTCAATCCCGCGGGAGAGATCCAGGATCTGGGTGTACGGTTTGCGAAAGCGGATATCCAGGTAGCGCAGGAGCGCGCTGGTGAACCAGCCCACGTCGCTCGTGGACCGGTCCATCAATTCGGGGACGGAGCGAATGCCGTTT
>JAJYJF010000290.1 GCA_021796375.1 Chloroflexota bacterium
CGGCTTCAGCGGTCATCGCCGCCATCCCCTCCAGCACCTCCGGGTACCAGCCGCGCCGCCGGCAGGGCGCCGAGACGAGCACCAGCCTGCGCGTCACCTCCGGGTGGCTGAGGGCGGTCCGCAGAGCTACCCCGCCGCCCAGCGAATAGCCCATCAGGTCGGCTCTTTCGAGCCCGAGGTAGCGGATCAGTCCAGCGACGTCCTCCGCGAACCCCTCCCAGGAGAAAGGCCGGTCGATGTCGGCGGTGTGCGCGTGCGCCTGCAGGTCCACCCCGATGACCTGGCGCCCGCCCGCCAGCCGCGGGATGAGATCGCCGAACATGACCCCCGCTCCGCCCAGGCCCCCGTGCAGCAGGACGAGCGGGCGGCCCGCCCCGTGAATTTCGAAATACAGGTTGAGCCCGTTCACCGGGGCATAGCCCTTCCGAACAATATCGCTGCTTGGGGGCGGGTTTTCGGTCACATGCATCTCCCTTTCTATCCTATATATATTAACCTCAATTCGGGGTAATTATTCCATGTCATCCAGGCTTATCCCGAAACACGGTCTATTAAAATTGAGCTGCTTGCCAGAGCCGGCCCTTCCGAACTGACCGGCCGGCGCGTCGATCCGATCGCAGGCCGCGGCGGAATCCCTGGCAGGCGCCGATCCGAGGCTATAATAAGGCATCCCGAAGGGATCCTGCCTTCCTCAGGGAAGGCGCGGGGAATGATGAAGACCGCTGTGAATACTTCAGACCTGCAGAAGCGCGCGTCCCCGGCCGGCGCCCGGCTCGAGGCGCTTACCCGGATCGGATTCAACCAGGGGACGTTCCCGCTGGCGGTCTTCGTCACGTTTGTCCTGGGATTTGGCCTGTTCCTGCCCCAGCTCGGGTATTTTTGGGACGATTGGGTGCAGCTCCTCAGCCATCACCTGTACGGCTACCTCGCCTACTTCCGCTACTTCTGGGAGCGCCCCTCCTCCGCCTGGACCCTGATCGTGTTCGGCCCGCTGATGGGAGACAGCCGCCTCGGCTGGCATCTCTTCACCCTGGCGCTGCGCTACGGCACCGTGCTGGCTGCCTGGTGGCTCATCCAGCTCGTCTGGCCGCGCTACCGGCGCGACGCAGCCCTGGCGGCGCTGCTCTTCGCCGTCTACCCCAGCTTCACCCAGCAGGCGATCGCGGTCGATTATTCCCAGCAGTGGGTGCAGTACCTGCTCCTCACCCTTTCGCTTCTATTCATGGTTCTCGCCGTGCGGCGCGAGAAGCGGCCCGGGAGCCGGGCATTCTGGCTGGCATCCCTCGCCTGCCAGGCGCTCCAGCTTTCGGTCACCGAGTTTTTCATCGGGATCGAGCTGATCCGACCGCTCCTGCTGTGGGCCGCGCTGGCGGAGGACCCCCAGGCGGACCAGCCTGCCCCCGGGTTCTGGCGGCAGGCCGGGAGGGTGCTGCGCGCCTGGGCGCCCTACCTGCTGGTTTTCCTCGGCTACCTGGTCTGGCGGTTTGCTTTCCAAACCAGTCTGGGAAGCCGCAACAGCCCCACGCTGATTTACCTGCTCCTGAAGCATCCCATCGAGGGCCTGAAGACCCTCCTGCATTACACCCTGACGGACCTGAAATACATCCTTTTCTCGGCCTGGAAGCGGGTCTGGATTACCCCGGGCGTGAGCGCCCTCTCGCGCATCTCCTTCCTCTCCTGGGGGATCGCGGCCGTGACGGCAGCCCTGGCAGGCGTCTATCTCACCCGCCTGAAGCCGCGGGAAGACGAGCGCTCGCTCTTCCGCAGCTGGGCGGCGCTCGGGTGGATCGGGGTCGGCCTGGTCGGGATAGTGCTCGCCCAGCTGCCCTCGTGGGCTTCCGGGCAGGATATCGCCGATGCTTTTCTCGGCGACGCCCCCCACGCGGACCGCTTCACCCTGGTGGCCATGCTGTGGGCCAGCCTGCTGCTGGCCGGCGGCCTGGCCTGGCTGGTCCGCAGCTGGAAGGCGCGCGCGCTCGTGATCGCCGTCCTGGTGGGGATCCTGGTTGGCTTCCAGGTGCGGGTGGCCAACAACTACCGCTGGATGACCCAGAGCCAGTCGGATTTCTACTGGCAGCTCGCCTGGCGGGCCCCGGCCATCCAGCCCGGGACGGCCCTGATCACCGAGACAAACCCGTTCCCAGAGCAGGGGATGTTCGCGACCTCGGGGGCGATCAACCTGCTTTACCCCCAGCCGCAGAATCCCGATACCGTACCTTACTGGGTTTACGCCATTCAACCCACCCTTTACGCCGCCGACCCTTCCAAAGGCCCCGTCAACCTGAAAACCTCGCACCGCATCTACCGCTTTGACGCCGCCACCCCGGACAGCCTGGTGTTCGCGTATAAAGCGCTGAATGGCACTTGCCTGTGGGTGCTGCGACCCGAGGACACCGGCTACCCTGGAATCTCAGATCTGACGTCCCGCTGGCTCCCGGACTCCACACTGGCGCGCATTGAGCCGGGACCGGCCGCGCCCGGCTATCCTTCCCCGGCCATCTTCGGTCCCGAGCCCAGCCACAGCTCCTGGTGCTACTATTTTGAGAAGGCCGACCTGGCCCGCCAGTTCGGCGACTGGCAGGCCGCCGCCGGTCTCGCCGACCAGATTTTGGCCCAGGGTTTCTCCCCGGGACAGAAAGGTTTAAACGCGCCCTATGAGTGGCTGCCGTTCCTGGAGGCCTACGCGCGGACCGGCCGCTGGCAGCAGGCCGCCGGCCTGCTGCGCGAGACGCTTAACGCCGCGCCCTCTTATAAGGGTTTCCTGTGCAGCCGCTGGAAGGGCTGGGCAGCCAGCAGCCCATCCAGCCCGGCGGCCGCCCAGGCGGACGCTGAACTGCGGCAGGGCGCCTGCGCCGGGAAGTAGCCGGACTGCGCCTGGTGGTTTCAGCTATAATACCCGGTAGCAGGGTTGCCCATTCCTTTTTTTCTATAATCCATTGAATCGCATCCTTTCCTCCACCGCAAACACCTTCTTTATAAAAGTTAGAAAGGATAACGAATTTGGCACTACACCGCCGCGGGCATCGCTGGATCGTTATCATCGTACTGCTTTTGCCGGCGCTCATTTTCCTCCCCTCTGCCGCCGCACGCCCGGCTTCGGCCGAACCCGCCGCGGGCAGCGCGGGCCACACCATCTCCCTGGTAAATGCCCGGTTCGACCCGCTGCGCTCCATCCCGGCGGCGCCCCCCGGCCTGGGCTACACCGCACCGGAAGCGCAGGCCGCCGGCGTCTACCTGCTGCAGTTCAGCGGCCCGGTGCTGGACGCGTGGAAACAGCAGGTGACCGCCGCGGGCGCGTCGCTGGGACCCTACATCCCCGAGGACGCGTTCATCGCCCACCTGGATCCGGCCGCGCTGGCGAGGGTGAAAGCCCTGCCCTTCGTGCGCTGGGCCGGCCCCTACCAGCCCGCCTACAAGCTCTCCCCCAAGGTGGATCCAGCTACCGCGCGCACCTACCGGGTGGTCCTGGCCCCCTGGGCGGACCGGCAGGCCTCGATCAAAGAAATCGGCGCGCTGGGCAGCCACCCGCAGGCGCAGGGGAAGAGCTTCGCGGTTGACCTGCAGGGAGACGCCCTCCGGCAGGCCGCCCGCCGGGGAGACGTGCTGTGGATCGAGCCGCTCACCCTGATGAAAGCCTTCAACGACGTGGCCGGCGGGGACATCCTGAACGGCTCGGCCGCCTGGTCGAGCGGGTACACCGGCGCGGGCCAGACGGTCGCGGTGACCGACACCGGGCTGGATACCACCCACCCGGATTTCGCCGGGCGGGTGGCGCAGATCGCCTCCTA
>JAJYJF010000291.1 GCA_021796375.1 Chloroflexota bacterium
ACATTGTCCAGGCGGCGAACGGGGTCGGCCTGGTCAGCTTCTCCGCCAACGTCGGCGCCTACTATACCCCGGGCTACGAGAACACGTCGCCCACCACCCCCACCAGCCTGACTCTGGGCATCAACGGGACCTCGGCCCCGTACGGCACGAGCGCCAGCATGCAGGCCGTGCTGACCTCGAACGGCGCGCCGCTCCCCAACCAGCTGGTGAGCTTCAGAATCGGCGGCCTGAGCCGCAGCGCGGTCACCGACTCCACCGGCAAGGCGGCCGTCAGCGTGCCGCTGCTGGCCGCCCCGGGCAGCTACTCCGCCCAGGCGGTCTTCGCCGGCACGCCCGTCTACCTGTCATCCACCGCCGGCGGCTCGTTCACCATCACCAAGCAGAACACGCAGCTGGCGCTGAACCCCTCCGCGGCGACCTCCCAGTACGGCGATCCTACCCAGATCACCGCGGTGCTGACCGACGCGACCGGCAGGGCGCTGCCATCGCAGACCGTCTTCTTCATCGTCGCCGGGAACAACACCAGCCTGGCCTTCCCGGTGATCACCGACTACGCCGGCCGCGCGCCCCTCGGCGCCCAGCTGAACCTCACGCCGGGGACCTACACGGTCAGCGTGTACTATAACGGCACGATCCCCTTAACCGGCGGCAGCATCACCCTGGACGACTACCGCTACAATCCTTCCACGGCCTCGGGCACGCTGAGCGTGAGCCCCAAGGCCCTGACCATGACCTACACCGGCGATACCGCCGACCAGGTCGGGACCACCGCCAACCTGTCGGTGCAGCTGTCGCCCGCGAACGGGACCACAAGCAGCTACAGCGGCGCCCAGGTACAGTTCACCGTCCTGCTGGGCGCGACACAGGTGTTCCAGCAGGCCGTTTCGGTTTCATCCAGCGGGGCTGCCTCCGTCCAGGCGCCCAACCTGGCCACCGGCATCTACCAGGTGCAGGCTGCGCTGGTCAGCGGCAACTACGCCGCCTCGCCGCTCAACCTGATGCTGGCCATCTACGACCCAACCAGTACGGGGAGCATCACCGGCAGCGCCGGGATAAACTCCCCGGCCGGCGCCTACCCGGCCAACCCCAGCCTGACCGGCTCGACCAGCTTCGGTCTGAATGCGGGGTACAACTCCGGCCAGCCCAACGGCCAGTCGCAGTTCCAGTTCCATGCGGCAAACTTCAACTTCCACAGCGGTTCCTACGCCTGGGTGGTCACCACCGGCGCCCGCGGCGAGTACGAGGGCACCGGCACGGTCAACGGCGCGGGCAGCTACAGCTTTATCATCAGCGTCATCGATGGCGGCCAGCTGACCCCGGCCCAGACCGACACCTTCCGCATCAAGGTCTGGGACCCGGCGAGCGGGACGGTCCTCTACGACAGCCAGATGGGCGATCCGGATTACGCCGATCCGACCACGCCGATCACCGGCGGAAGCCTGACGGTTCACTAGCGGGCCTCGCCAACCATAACCGAGGAGCACATGTCCGTACCTGACCACGAGGGGGCGCGCCAATATGCCCTGGGGAGGCTGCAGAGCGAGCTGCCACCCGCCCTGACCTACCATTCGCTCATCCACACCCGCGATCTCGTCATGCGCGCCGCGGAGCATCTCGCGAGACTCGAAGGCATCCCGCAGGAGCAGACAGATCTGCTCGTCACCGCCGCGGCCTTCCACGATCTCGGCTATCTCGTCGACCCGGCCAACCACGAGCGAGCCAGCGCTCGCATTGCCCGCGAAACCCTGCCCGCTTATGGCTTTACGGAGGAGCAGATCGGGCAGATCACCAGCCTGATCATGGCCACCCGCCTGCCGCAGCAGCCGCGAAACCACCTGGAGGAGCTGCTGGCAGACGCCGATCTGGCCGTGCTCGGGATGGACATCTTCATGGAGCGCAGCACGGCGCTGCGCGCCGAGCACGCGGCGGCCGGAAAAACGTACACGGACGAAGAGTGGGCCGCCAGCCAGAGCCAATTTTTGAAAAGTCATCACTATTTCAGCCCGGCCGCCCGCCAGCTCTTCGCCCAGGGCAAGCGTGAGAATCTTGGCAAGCTGGATGCCTTGCTCGGGCGGCGCGCGGTGAAGAGCATCTGAAAGGAGGACGATGGCCACACTTGCCAGCGCAACCCAGCCTTCCGCGTTCGGGGTCTTCCGCAACCGCGGTTTCAGCCTGCTGTGGGCGGGACAGTTCATCTCAACCGCCGGGAGCGCGCTCACCTCGCTGGCCTCTGGGATCCTGGTCTACCGGATCACGCACTCGGCGCTCTCCGTTGGGCTGATGCTGGTCGCCACCGCCCTGCCCACGCTGCTGGTCGGCCTGATCGCCGGCGTGTACGTCGACCGGCACGACCGCCTGAAGATCATGATCGCCTCGGACCTGCTCCGCGCGGGGCTCGTTTTTCTGATCCCCTTCCTGATCCCCCACAACATCACCTTTCTATACCTCATCGTCATGCTCTCCGGCACGGTGGGCCAGTTTTTTGACCCGGCCCGGGAAAGCGTGCTGCCCGAGCTGGCCAGCGAGAAAGAGCTGGCGGCGGCGAACTCGCTGATGTCCATCAGCACGTTCGGATCCACCGCCGTCGGTTTTGCCGCCTCCGGCCTGATCGCCAGCACCATGAACATTAGCTGGGCGTTCTACATCGACGCGGTCAGTTTTCTCTTCTCGGCGGCCTGCGTTTCCTTCATCCGCATCGAGCCGCTGAAGGTCGAGGGGGAAGGAGGGATCTCGACCGTCTATCAAAACTTGCGCAGCGGGCTGAATTTCCTGTTCCAGAACCGGGTGCTGCGCGCGCTGTTCGTGACCTCGGTGCCGGTGTTTGCCAGCTTTGGCATGTGGAACTCGCTGCTGCTGCCGTTCGCGCTGCGGGCGCTGCACGCCACCGAGTTCGAGTACGGCCTGCAGGAAGGGCTCACCTCGGTCGGTTTCGTGGCTGCCAGCCTGCTCATGGCCGGGCTGACCGACCGCCTGCGCGAAGCCCAGTGGATCACCATCAGCTTCCTGGTGATGGGGGTGATCGGGGTTTTTTACGGCTTATCTACCACCGTCCCCGCGGCGATTTCGCTCGTGATCATCAGCGGGTTTTTCAACGCCCCCTCGGCCATCGTCCGCCGAACCATGATCCAGCGCAACACCACCCGCGAGATCCGCGGGCGGATTTCCAGCGCCTTTTTCGTGGCTCGCAGCACCATCTTCCTGGTGGGGATGCTGCTGGCCGGGCTGGCGGACCTGGTTAACGTGCGCTACATCGTGATCTTTTCCGGGATCCTGCTGGTGGGCGCGGCGCTCTGGGCGGCCCTGATTCCCGGGCTGCGCCTGCCGGGCGCCCAGTGGGCGCGCACGGTCAGCCTGCTGCGCGCGGCGAAAGTTGCCCCCGGGCTCAGCCCGGCGCGCGCCGCACTCCCGGCGGACTTCGACCTGCTGTCCAGCCAGTTCCCGGGCGTCGCTTCCCTGCGCGGGCGGGGGTGGGAGGATTTATCCTCCAGGACGCTGGTTTGCGAGGCGAATTCTGGCGCGGTGATCCTGCGCCAGGGCGACCGCTCCAACGACGCGTATTTCATCCTCAGCGGGCAGGCGGCGGCCGGGCGGGAAGAGCCCGGCGGGTACCGGGTTCTGGAGGTGTTGAACGCCGGCGACTTCTTCGGCGAGGTAGCCGCGCTCACCGGGTCTCCGCGCACGGCCAATGTGGTCGCCCAGCAGCCGTCGAAGCTGCTGATCGTTCCCGCCGGGGTGCTGCGGCAGATGATGGCCGACCCGCAGATCAACCGCATCTTCATGAC
>JAJYJF010000292.1 GCA_021796375.1 Chloroflexota bacterium
GGGGCTGCCGCCGGCCCAGATCCGCGCGGGCGTGGAAGCGGCGCTCCGCCAGGTGGGCATGTGGGAGGCGCACGGCAGGCCGGCCTACCTGCTCTCCGCGGGGCAGATGCAGCGGGTGGCGCTGGCGGGCGTCCTGGCGATGAAACCCCAGCTGATCGTCTTCGACGAGGCCACGGCGATGCTGGATCCGGCCGGGAGGCAGGCTGTGCTGGAGATGATGGACAGCCTGAACGCGCAGGGGATCACCATCGTCACCGTGACGCACTCGATGGCGGAAGCTGCCCGCGCCGGGCGCGTGGTCGTGTTAGACCAGGGATCTGTCGTCATCGACGGTCCTGCGCAGTCCGTATTCTCCAGGCAGGAGGTCCTGTATCCCCTGGGATTGGATCTCCCCCCGGCAGGCCAGATTGCCGGGCTGCTGCGGCCGGTCTTTCCGGAGATCCCGGCGGGCATCCTGGATTTCGGCTCGCTGGTGGAGGCCATACCCCCCTACGCGGGCCAGGGATTCACGGAAGGCAGCCAGGCTGCCGCCGGCATCCAGACGGAGAGCGCTGAACCGCTGATCGACGTGATGGAGCTGAGCCATGTCTATCTCGCCGGCACCCCGCTGGCCCAGCAGGCGCTCTCGGACGCCAACCTGCAGGCCGCGGAGGCCTCGGCGCACGGCCTGCTCGGCGCGACCGGATCGGGAAAATCCACCCTGCTGCAGCATCTGAACGGGCTGCTCCTCCCGCAGGAGGGGTACGTCCGGGTCGGTCCCTATTCCCTGAACAATCCCTCCCTGGACGTACGCCTGGTCCGGCGGATGGCCGGATTGGTGGCCCAGCTCCCGGAGACGCAGTTCTTCGAGCAGTACGTGGGGGACGAGATTTCCTACGGGCCGCGCATGCTGGGGGGGAAGGCCGGCCTGCGCGAGGCGGTCCGCGGGGCGATGGAAATGGTCGGGCTCGATTTTGAGGCGTTCAAGGACCGCCTGACCTTTACCCTGAGCGGGGGCGAGCGCCGGAAGGTGGCGCTCGCTTCGATCCTGGCCATCCAGCCGCAGATCCTGCTGCTGGACGAGCCGACCGCCGGGCTCGACCCGGCTTCGCGCCGCGAGCTGGTCGCGAACCTCAACCGCCTGCACGCGCAGGGCCGCACCCTGATTGTCTCCTCCCACCAGATGGACGACCTGGCGGAACTGGCGGAGGTTTTGACGGTCATGAAAGACGGCCGGGACCGGATCAGCGGAAGCGCGGTGGCGGTCTTTGCGAACCGCGCGGTGCTCGAGGAGTGCGGCCTCGAGCAGCCGGAAGCGGCCCGGCTGGCGGGCGCCTTGCGGGCGAAAGGCTGGCCGCTCAGCCCGGGGATCTACCGCGCGGAGGAGCTGGCGCGGGCGATGGGTAGGCTGGTCCGGGAGGGGGCGGCGTGAGCGAGTTCGAGTACCTGCGCTACGTGCAGCTCGGGCTGTACCTGCCGACCGGTTCCTGGATCCACCGGCTGGACTCACGCGCGCGCATGCTCGCAGCGTTCTGCCTGCTGGCGGGGATCACCGCCGCCACCCGCCTGGAAGGGCTGCTCCTCGGGCTGATCGTCGTCCTGCTGCTCCTGGCTGCCGGCAGGATCCCGCTCCGCTACGCCCTGCGCAGCCTGATCCCACCGCTGCCTTTCCTGCTCCTCCTGGTCGTGCTGCAGGTCCTCTTCCCGCCGCGCGGGAATTCGGGCGAGGTCCTCCTGCATTTTTGGCGCATCTGGATCACGACCGGGGGGATCGAGGCTGGCCTGGCTCTGCTCCTGCGCTTTTCGGGGCTGATCCTGACCCTCAGCCTGGCCTCCTACTGCCTGTCCACCAGCGAGCTGATCCGCGGGACGGAATCGCTGCTCCGCCCGCTGGCGAAGGCCGGCGTTCCGACCCAGGACCTGGTGATGATGGTCCAGGTGATGCTGCGCTTCCTGCCGTTCCTGGCGCAATCCGCCGAGCGGATCGCCAAGGCGCAGGCGTCGCGCGGCGCGAGCTGGGGCACGCGCAGCGGCGGGCCGATCAGCCGGGTGCGCCAGGCCTTCCCGCTGCTGGTCCCGCTCTTTTTGAACGGGCTGCGGCGGGCGGAAGCACTGGCCTTGGCGATGGAAGCGCGCGGGTACGGCAACCGGGCCCGGCACACCTCGATGATCGAGCTGCATTTCCGGTTCAAGGATGGGCTGGCGATTCTTGGAGGGGTCCTGCTGGGTGCGGCGGTTATATTTTTCTAGCGCCTACCCGTACCGGTAGATCACCCCAAACCCGCCGCGCGGGTACTCCCAGGATAGCGCCTCGGCAGGGCAGGCGGCTTTACAGGTGCCGCACTCCAGGCAGCCGGCCCAATCGGCCACGATCACCCCGTGCTGCTCGCTGTAGACCTCCGCCGGGCAAATAAACAGGCACATTTTATCCCCACAGACCTGCTGGCAGACCGTGTTATTCACCTCGATGTGCGGGTGGCCTTCGTCCAGCTCGTACTTGTTGACCCCCAGCTTTTCCGGAACGCTCATCCCGTTCACAGGTTACGCAGTCCTTTCCACCCATCCAGCCCCAGGTCCGCGAGCGGGATGCGGCTGTTTTTAAGCGCCCGCATCAGGATCGGCATCAGGTGCTCCTTGCCGTTCGCTTCCTGGGCGTAGATGCGCGTCATCACCTCTTCCAGCAGCCTGGGATAGCTGGCGTACAGGCGGGGGTTCGCCAGGAAATCGGGCGCTTTCGAGTAGGTGTGCATGTCTTTCATCACAAAGCTGGCTTCCAGCTTCTGCTGGTAGATCCCGAGCCCGGCTGCCGAAAAATCCCGTTTGGCTTTGGCCTCGATCACCGCTTCCGCGGCGGCGATCCCGGAGCCGATGGCGAGGTCCATCCCGCGGATGACAAAACCGTTGTTGACCGACAGCCCGGCGGCGTCTCCCGCCAGCAGCAGGCCGTCGGCCACGAGCCGCGGCATCATCGAGATGCCGCCCTCCGCCACCAGGTGCGCCCCGTACTCCAGCAGCTTCCCGCCCCGGATGAGCGTGGCAACCGCCGGATGCGCCAGGAACTCCTCCAGCGCCTCGGCCGGCTGGACCTTCGCCTGGAGCGCCTCCTCCAGGTTCATCACCAGCCCGACCGACAGGCTCTCCTGGTTGGTGTACAGGAATCCGCCGCCAGGCACGCCCCGGGTGGCAAAGCCGACCATCGCGTAAGCGGTGCCTTCATCGCCTGAAAGCCCAAACCGCTCCTGGAGGGTCTCTTTGGGCAGCCCGATCAGCTCCTTGACGCCCACCCCCAGGTGAGCCGGGTCGATGCGCTTCTGCAGCCCGGCCTGCTGGGCGATGAACGAACAGGCGCCATCCGCGGCGATGACGGCATCCGCGAGCAGGGTATCCTCGCCCGCCACCACGCCGGTGACGCGCCCGCCGTCTGTCACCAGGCGCTCGACCTTGATGCCCGGCACCAGCATCGCCCCGGCCGCCTCGGCCTGCTCGCCCAGCCAGCGGTCGAACCTGCCGCGCAGCACCGTGAAGGCGTTATATGGGGCGGAGGCAAAGGCCTGGGTTTTGAAATCGATGTTGAACGCCGTCTCGCCGGTCATGAAGGAGATCACCTCGCGGTCGATGTAGCGCTCGACCGGAGCCTGCTGCCACCACTCGGGGATCAGCTGCCCGAGCACCGGCCCGTACAGCACCCCGCCGGACAGGTTCTTGGATCCCGGGTAGGGGCCGCGCTCGATGACCACCACGCTCGCCCCCTCCCGGGCCAGCCGGCAGGCAGCCGAGAGGCCGGCCAACCCCGCGCCGATC
>JAJYJF010000293.1 GCA_021796375.1 Chloroflexota bacterium
TGCTCTCGATGATCTTCGGCCACGCGCCCATCATCCTCCCGGCGTTTCTGGGGCGGATGATGCCCTACCGGTCTTCCTTTTCCATCAGCCTGGCCCTCCTGCATGCCTCGCTGCTGGCGCGCATCGCCGGAGACCTGGCGGGCTGGGCTCCGCTGCGCCAGTGGGGAGGGTTATTCAACGAGATCAGTCTCTTGCTGTTCCTGGTCCTCCTGGTGACCGCGATCAGAAATATGCAGGCCGGGCCGCAGCCATCCGCTGCGCAGCGGGGGGCCTGATGCCGCGCGTCGTCCGCGGGTAGCTGCGAACTGCACTGGCGCCGTTCATCCCGGCCCTGGGGCCGGGTACTGGATTCTGCCGCGCTGCCCGGGCGGTCTGCGCCGGACCGGATGGCTGGTCTGGGTCTCCATCGGGCTGCTGAACCTGAGAATCTGGATGGCCGGCGGCGGCGCCCCGGGCGCGGTGCAGGCGCTCGGGCATCTACTCGAAGCGGCTGCCGCCGTTCTGTTCCTATTGCAGGTGTGGCGGAGGATCCGGCCGGTGAGCGAGACCAGGAAATGGGGAAGCGTGAGACGAGTCCATTGACTTTTCCGGACGCGGAACTATAATATTAATATTCCCGTCAAAGATCATATGTATGATGTATGATGATTAAATCAGTCGAACATACATTACTACATCTGCAGGTCCGCAGGCTCCTCCTCAACGAAATTGTCCGCGGAGAGTTCGCCGCCGCGGACATGCTGCCCACCGAGACGGAATTATGCAACCGCCTGAAAGTGAGCCGGAGCACTTTGCGGCAAGCCGTCACCTCGCTGGAGCAGGAGGGTTATCTGCGCCGGCGGCAGGGCATGGGCACCATCATCGACCGCGAGGTCTGCAATATGACCGCCCGGTTCGATCTGAACTCCGAGTTCTCGATCCTGTTGGGCGACCTGGGTTATACCCCCAGCGTACTGTTTTTGAAGGCGAAAGAGGAGCCGGCGGGTAGCGAGCGCGCTCGCCCCCTGCACCTCAAACCGGACGATTCCTTGCTCAGCATCACCAAGCTCTGGCTGGCGGATAACAGACCAGCCATCTGGTGCACCGATTCAGTCCCCACTGCGCTCATCCGCCGTTCCTTTCCTGAAGATCTGCTTCACAAAGATATCTTCTCTTTTCTTGAGGGAGCCTGCCAGCAGGTCGTGAGCTATCAAATTGCCAGTTTATCCGCTCGTCTGGCCGGTGACCTGAGCCAGGATCTGGGCATTGAACCGGGGGAGCCGATTATCGCCTCCAGCGCGGTGGGCTACAACCCCAGGGGATCCCCGGTTATGTACAATTTTGAAGTGTATGCCCCGGGAATTTTAACCCCCACCGTCCTGCGCGCAAAGATATAACCATGGGTTTCGACAAAAAGGAGGAAAATGACGGATTGATCTTCACTCGTGGCTCTGTCTAGCCTTTCAACATCTCAATCGCAAACCCCGTTTCAGCAGCTTTTTCTCAGGAGGTTACTCATGAAGAAGATAACCAGAGCACTGCTTGCCGTATCGATCCTGATCCTGTTAGCAGCCTGCGCCGCTCCGGCAACGCCCACGCCGGCCAATCCCCCTGCGCCCGCCAGCACCTCGGCTCCAGCTGCCTCGGGGGCCTTCCGGGTTGCCCTGATCCTGCCCGGGCGCGCCGATGACCAGTCCTGGAATCAGGCGGCCGCCGCGGCGATGAACTGGGCCAAAGACAATGCCGGCTTCCCCGTGGAGCTGAAAGTAGTCGAGCAGGTCTACAATGTGGCCGATATTGAACCCGCCCTGCGCGACTATGCCCAGCAGGGGTACGACCTGGTGATCGGCCATGGCTTCCAGTTCCAGGAACCGATCATCAAAGTCGCGGCGGACTTTCCTAAGGTACACTTTGCCCTGGGCACCGGCTTCAAGCTGGCCCCCAACGTGGGCGTCTATGATGTCAAGCTGGAGCAGGGCGCCTATTTGATGGGCATTCTGGCAGGGATGATGACCAAGAGCAACGTCGTCGGGGCAACGGGTGGAGTGGACGTCTCTGAAATTCACCGCGGCCACGTGGCTTTTACGATGGCGGTGAACAAGGTCAATCCCCAGGCTAAAGTGATCAATACCTTCATCGGCGATTTCAACGATCTGACCAAGGCAAAAGAGTCTGCCCTGAACCAGGTCAGCGCGGGGGCGGATGTCCTGTGGCAGTCCGGCGATGGCGTCGGGATCGCGGTCATGGGCGCCTGCGCGGAGAAAAACGTCTTCTGCATGGGGAATAATTTCAACCAGAACAGCCTTGCACCCAAGAACGCGTTTGCCAGTGTCGTTTACAACTGGGGCCCCGTCTTCGTCCAGATGATGAAGGAAATTAAAGGGGGAACCTTTGGCAACAAGCAATACTGGATCGATTTCGCGAACCAGGGCATCGACATCCAGTGGAACGATGCGCTCAAGAGCCAGGTACCTCAAAATGTGGTCGACGCGATGAACAAAGCGCAGCAGGATTTCATCGCAGGAACCCTCGACCTGGGCGACCTGGATAAAACCAAACTGCAGTAAGGCGAACTATCCGCCAGCGATTCATCTTTCTGTCCAGCCGGCAAGGTGGAGGCTGGACAGAAAGGCCGCCTATCCTGAAGAACCCATCTCTTGCAGATCCGGTAAGGATAATGTCTAACGATCTTGCTGTCCGCATGCTTGGAATTACCAAAAAGTTCCCGGGGGTACTGGCCAACGACCATGTGAATTTGGACCTGCACCGGGGCGAGGTCCACGGTCTTTTAGGCGAGAACGGGGCAGGGAAAACCACCCTCATGAACATCCTCTTCGGCCTTTACCGGCCGGACGAGGGCAAAATCTTCATCGATGGGCGGGAGGCCACTCTGCGCTCGCCAGCGGATGCGATTGCCCGGGGAGTGGGGATGGTGCACCAGCACTTCCGCCTGGTGCGGCCGTTTACAGTGACCGAGAACATCGTCCTGGGCCTCAAAGAAGGGGGAGCATTTCTCGATGCCCGAGCAGCCGCAGGAAAAGTGGCGGCCGTGGCAGAAAAATACGGTTTGAAAATCGATCCGGATGCGCGCATCCAGGAGCTCTCGGTCGGGGAACAGCAGCGCGTCGAGATCCTCAACAGCCTCTTTCGCGGCGCGAACGTGCTGATCCTGGATGAGCCAACCGCCGTACTGACCCCGCAAGAAGCGGAGGACCTGGCAGCCGCGCTGCGAGAGATGGCGCGCCAGGGGAAAGCAATTGTCTTTATCAGCCACAAGCTTGACGAGGTATTTAAAGTCACCGACCGGCTGACCGTGGTCCGGTCCGGGAGGGTCGTCTTTGAATCCGACACCGCGGCGACCGACAAAAGGCAGGTTGCCCGGGAGATGATCGGTCACGAAATCGCGAAATTGAAAATTGGCGAAACTTCCACCATCATGGCCCTGGCCGGCGCGGCCAGCCTCGAGGAGCCTGTAGGACAAACCGCATCCTCGCCGGGTCTATCACCCGGGAAGGAGAAGGTTCTGGGCGTGCAGGGTCTTCAGGTGCGGGACGACCGGGGGCTTCTGGCGGTTCGGGGGATGACGTTTACGGTCCATGCCGGAGAAATCGTTGGGATCGCCGGGGTGGACGGCAACGGGCAGCGCGAGCTGGTGGAGGCCATTACCGGTTTGCGGCCGCTCGAGTCGGGGCGGATCCAGATCGGACAGGAGGATGCTACCCGCTGGTCACCGGAAGAGTATATCGATCATAACGTTGCATTTATCACGGATGACCGCCAGCACGA
>JAJYJF010000294.1 GCA_021796375.1 Chloroflexota bacterium
ATGGTGACCAGACGGGAGACGTTCACTTGCCCCGAGGGATGCGAGCGCAGCAGCGCCTGGGTATAGGGATGGAGGGGGTCCTCAAAGATCTGAAATACATCGCCGGTTTCGACCACGTTCCCGGCATACAGGACGACCACCGCGTCGCAAAGCTGCGCCACGATCCCCAGGTCGTGGGTGATGTAGAGAATGGCGGTTTGCAGCTCGTCGCGCAGACCGCGAATCAGGTCGGTGATCTGGGCTTCCAGGGTCACGTCCAGGGCGGAGGTTGGCTCATCGGCGATCAGGAGCGACGGTCTGGATTGCAGCGCCGTCGCGATCATGATCCGCTGGCGCATGCCGCCCGAAAACTGGTGGGGAAAGTTTTGGATGTGGGTTTCCGCATCCGGGATGCCCACGCGGGTGAGCATCTGAACGGCGCGGTCGCGGGCCTGTCTCCGGCTGATCGGTTTGCCGTCCGGGGGGTGGGCGAGGATCGCGTCCACCATCTGCTGCTCGATACTGAATACCGGGTTGAGGCTCGTCATCGGGTCCTGGAAGATCATCGAGATCTGGCAGCCGCGAATCTTGCGCATCTCGGATTCGCTGGCCTGCCGCAGGTCTCGCCCTTCGAAAAGCAGCTCCCCGTGGGAAATTTCCCCGTTCGGGGGCAGCAGGCCCATGACCGCCGAGGCGATGGTGCTTTTCCCACACCCCGACTCACCGACCAGGCCGACGATCTGCCCGCGGTTCACCTCGAAGTTCACGTTGTGCAGCGCCGCCAGCGTCGCCTGGCGGGTGTGGTATTTTACCTCGAGGTTGACCGCTTGAAAAAGGGCCGCCATTTACAACCCCCTCGTCCCGGAAAGCCGCGGGTCGAGCACGTCGCGCAGCGCTTCTCCAAACAGGGTGAACCCGAGGGTGACCAGCGCCAGGGTCAAGCCCGACCAGAGGATCGGCCAGGGCGTCTCGAAGATGTGGTCGAAGCCTTCGGAAAGGATCGCGCCCCATGAGGGGGTTGGCGGACGCACCCCCAGCCCCAGGAAGGACAGGCCGGCCTCGAAGGTGATCACCCAGGGCAGGTCCATGGCCGCCAGGATCAGGGGCGGGGCGATGACGTTGGGCAGGATGTGGGAGAGCAGGATGCTTTGGTCCGTGACGCCCAGCGAGCGCTCGGCTTCCACGTAAGGCTTTTCGCGGATGGAGAGCGTCTGGGCGCGGACCACGCGGGCATAGTTCGGCATCCAGGTCAGGCCGATGACAATGATCACGTTGACCAGGGAAGGGCCCAGCAGCGCCAGGATCGCCAGCGAGAGCATGATGGAAGGGAAGGCCTGCAGGGTATCCATGATCACCACGATGACATTGTCCAGCCACCCGCCGGTATACCCGGCGACGAGGCCGAGCAGCATCCCGGCGGTGAGGGCAATCCCAACGGACGGCAGGGCGATTTCACAGGCGATGCGAGAGCCGTAGACCAGGCGGGAGAAGAGGTCGCGGCCCAGGTTGTCGGTGCCCAGGATGTATTTCATCGAAGGGCCTTCCATGCGGTTGGGGATATCCTGCCGGGTGTAGTCGTAGGGGGCGATCAACGGCGCGAAAACGACGCAGATGAAGAACAACAAGACGATCGAAAACCCGATGGCGCCCAGCGGCTGCCTGAGGATGTCTCCGAGGATCGGAACGCGGTCCAGGGCTTTTTGCAGGGGGCTGCTTGGCTTCTCGAAATACTGCATGATCAGGCCATCCTTTTATTCAGCTGGATGCGGGGATCCAGATAGGTGTAGATCAGGTCCGCGACGAAGTTGGCCAGGACGAACAGCACGGCCACCACAAAAACACCGGCGCGGACCAGGGGATAATTGCGGACCTGGATGGCGTTGTAAATGAGCAGGCCCATGCCGGGCCGGGAAAAGATAATCTCGATGAATACCGCCCCGCCCATCAGGCTCCCGAGCCCCACGCCCAGGATGGCGACCGTCGGGATTAAGGCGTTTTTGAGTGCGTAGCGATAGCGGATCAGCCGTTCGGAAATACCCGCCGCCCGGGAAGCGCGCACGTAGGTTTCGTTGAACACTTCCAGCAGGCTGGTTCGCACCAGGCGGCCCAGATAGCCGATCCAGGTAATGGCGAGCGCAACAGAAGGTAAGATCAAATGTTTGATATAGTCCACGGTATCCCCTGCTTTTCCAAGGCCCATGGCGGGCAGAGCGTGCAGGTCCACCGCGAAAATCAGCAGCAGGACCAGGCCCGCTACGTAAGAGGGGATGGTGGTCGCGGAGATCGAAAGAATGGCCAGGATGCGATCGGGTAGAGAATTTGTATGTGTGGCGGAATACACCCCGATGGGCACGCCCAACAGGATCGCCAGCAGCAGGCTGCTGACGGCCAGGATCAGCGTGTGCGGCAGCGCGGCTCCGATCAGCTTGGTGATCGGCACGCCGGTAATGGCATCCGTGCCCAGACTGCCGTGCAGGATATTCCACAGGAAGTGGCCAATCTGGATATAGATGGGCTTATCCAGATCCATGGCGGCGCGCATTTGCTTGATCAGGTCCGGGGTAGCGCGCGGCCCGAGGATCAACGTGACGGGGTCTCCTGGCACGATATGGACGAGCAGGGATAAAAAGACCACTACCAGTAACAGGACCAGGAGGGTCATCAGGAGGCGCTTTACAACGTAGACGAGCATGGATTGAAACCTGTTCGCGGAACAGGCCCCGGTGAAACTTACCCCACCGGGGCCCGTTCTCTTTCTGGAGAAATTTACTGAGCGCTAAAGTCGCGGAGCATGGGTGCCAGGCCGCCCGGATAGATCACGGGCTTGATGCCGGCCTTGGAGACGTACACCTGCGGCACGTCGGTCACGAAGACCGCCTCTACTTCTGCATCCATCAGCTGCTGCATCTGAATGTAGATCGGATCGCGCTGCGCGGGATCGAGGGTCGTGATGCCTTTCTGGTGCAGGTCATCGAACTGCTTGCTGCACCAGCGCATCCAGTTCCACAGATCCACCTGGTCGCAGGTGAACCACTGGGTGGTCCAGGCGGGATCGGGGACCACGGAGGAGTAGTAGAGCTCGAAGAGCTCCAGAGACTTGTCCTTGCCGCCGTCGCCCAGAGCCCAGAAGCTGCTGGAATCCAGCGGATTGAGCTTGATCGTGATGCCCACATCCTTCAGGTTCTGCTGGATGATCTGAGCCCAGGTGGTGTACTCATCGGTATTCTCGTAGGTCAGCGTCAGGGTGAGCGACGTGACGCCGGCTTTGGCCAGGTAGCTCTTGGCTTTAGCCACATCGCGGTCGTATACCGGGGCGTCTTTCCAGAAGCCGACGGAGCCTTCCGGCTGGATCAGGGCGTTGGCGCGGGGGACCTTGTTGTTGTAGGCGGCCGCCAGGATGCTGGGGACGTCGATGCCGTAGCGGATGGCCTCGCGGACGTTGATATTCTGCAGCTTGGGGCTTTCGACGTTCATGCCGATCCACTTGTAATTCGTGGACGGGGCCGTGGTGACCGTGAAATTCGAATCGGCCTTGAACTTATCTTCGGAAGCGAGCGAAATGGTGCTGAAATCGAGCTCGCCGGCCTGCAGGGCGACCTCTGCGGCTTTGTCATCGTCGACGGGGATCAGATCGATCTCGTCGTAGTAAGGCTGCGTTCCCCAGTAGTCCGGGTTGCGCTTGAGGACGATCTCCTGTTTGGGGGTCCAGGACGAGAAGATGTACGGCCCCGTGCCGACGATATCGGTCTTGATCTTGTCCGGCCCGGCTTCGGTATAGAA
>JAJYJF010000295.1:0-3192 GCA_021796375.1 Chloroflexota bacterium
GCTGCAGTCATACGACTTTCTGCACCTTTTTGACGAATTTGGATGCGTGCTGCAGACCGGTGGGAGCGATCAATGGGGGAATATCACCGCCGGGGCAGACCTGATCCGCCGCCTGCGCGGCAAACCCGCATACGCGCTGGTCTATCCGCTGATCACGAAAGCCGATGGTACCAAGTTCGGTAAGACCGAAACTGGAACGGTGTGGCTGGACCCGGAACGGACTTCTCCATACCGCTTCTACCAGTTTTGGCTGAATACCGACGACCGGGACGTGGTGAAATCCCTTAAGCTCTTTACTTTTCTATCTCAGGAGCAGGTTGCGGAGCTGGAGAAGGCTGCCCGGGAACAGCCCGAGCAAAGGGAAGCTCAACGAGCCCTGGCCAAAGAACTGACCCTGGCCGTACACGGGGCAGCCGCCCTGGAGCGGGCCGAGCAGGCTGCAAAGGTCCTGTTTGGAGGCGAAATCCGCGGGTTAAGCGCCGGGGATATTTTCGACATCTTCGCAGACGTCCCATCCGCCTCGCTCCCGAAGCAGCGGCTCGCGGAAGGGATCAGCATCGTCGATCTGCTGGCCGAGAGCAAGCTCTCTGCCTCCAAAGGCGAAGCCAGGCGTTCCATCGCTGAAGGGGGGATCTCGATCAACAACGCGCGGGTCACCGACCCCCTGCTCACCGTCACGATCGAACAGGCAATCGAAGGGCAGTATATCGTCTTGCGTAAGGGGCGTAAGAACTACCTGCTGGTCAATATCCTTTCATAGCCGCAGCAATACCATCTGTTTTTTTAATTGCTTGAGGATGAGGCTTGCCAGCCGGGCAGCCTCATCCTTTTGTTGGGGATGCCCCGTACGGCTCTGATCTAACCTTATAGGGTAGTCTGCGCGGCGCTGGATGGTGAGGAGATTTAAGGGTTGACGAAAGCTATCAACTCCGGTAAAATGATGCCGTTACAATCGAAAAGCAGACTGCGGGTGTAGTTCAATTGGTAGAACGCTTCCTTGCCAAGGAAGAGGTCGTGGGTTCGAGCCCCATCGCCCGCTCTTTTTTATGTCGAAATGGCGACGTGGCCAAGTGGGAAGGCAAGGGTCTGCAAAACCCTGATCACGGGTTCAAATCCCGTCGTCGCCTCTAAAGAAAATGGAATACCACCTAACCCCCTGGCTCGAGGGGGTTTTCCTTTTCGCTTTTTAGACCGGCTTTTTATCCCCCGCGAATTGCCCTGCGCGCCAGCCCGTCCGCCCGCTCGTTCTCCGGGTGGCCGGAATGCCCCCGCACCCAGTGCCAGATCAGCTCGTGCCCTTCTTTCGCCGCAACCAGCGCCTGCCAGAGCTCGACGTTAGCCAGCTTCCCCCCCGAGCGCTTCCAGCCGCGGCGCTCCCAGCCCGGCAGCCACTCGCTGATCCCCCGCTGCAGGTACTCCGAATCGGTGAAAAGATCGACCTGGCACGGACGGTTCAATGCCTCGAGCGCGCGGATCGCGGCGGTGAGCTCCATCCGGTTGTTGGTGGTGGATTTCTCCCCTCCGGTGAGGACTTTCTCGCGGTCGCCAAACTGCAGGATGGCCGCCCAGCCACCCGGGCCGGGGTTGGGGCTGCAAGCCCCATCGGTAAAAATCCTTACGTGCGGCAGGCTTTCACCGCTCATGGCTGGGTGCTTACCTCCTGGATCGTTTTATCCAGGTCGTCCAGGATTGACGGGACCTGGTCCGGCTTGGTGTAGATCTGGAAGAGCTGCCCAGCCGCATCCCCCAGCATCGGCCCGACCTCGCTCCACCCGGGCCAAGCAGGCATAGCCCGAGCCGAACCCGCCATGCCTCGCATCGCGCGCCAAAGCGCGTTGCCCTTCAAGCCCGGGGTGAGCTGGTCCTCCGTCAAGCTCCGGGCGGGCAGGACGCCGGCAGCCTCCGCCAGCCCGGCCTGGTTGACCGCCTGACTCAGCCAGCGCAAGAAAGCCCAGGCGGCCAGCTGGCGCTCGGGTGTCGATTTGAAGATGTAATTGTCCGGGCCGTCAGCGTAGACCACCGGTTTGCCGTCCTGCCCGGGGTAGGGAAGCACCGTCCACCGGTCCGAGGATTTGGCAGCCGCCATGGCTGCATTCACCGCCGAAAAATCGTTCTGGCTGCCGCTGAAGAAGAGCGCCTGCCGGTGGGCAAAATAGCCGGCCGGATCGGGCAGGCGCGACACCCAGGCGCACCCCGCGTCGAACATCCCTTTTAGAAATGCAAACGCCTGCTGGTCGGCAGGATTCTGATAACTGAACTCAAGCCCGGTCGGATCCTGGCCGCCGAAGGCCGCGATCCAGCTCAGCACCACGTCTGGGGTCGCCGCGGTGATCCACCCGCCGGTGCCGGCTAGCGATGCGTTCTTCGACTTCTGGTTGGCCGCCGCAGCCGCGCAGGCTTGCACCTGGAAGTCCTGGGGGGTCCCGGGAAGCTGCCCGGAAAACCCCAGCTCGCTCGCCCAGGTCTGGTTGTAGAAAAGCAGCGATTCTTCCCGGTAGCCCGGGAGGCTGGTCAGACTCGTACCGCCCCGCGCGGAAAAATTGATCGAAAAAGCCTGCTGGTCGGCGTTCGAAAGCCCCCAGGTGGGGTCCTGGAGGTATGGCGCGAGATCGACCGGCTGCGGCCCAGATGAATCCCAACCGGCGGCCAGCGCCGGGTAGGTGAGCGCCATCTCCGGCCGGCTGTCCGGCGGCGCAGCCCGCAGCTCGTCCATGAGGCCGCCAAACGATCCGAAATAGCGGCTCTCGACCCAAATCCCCTCGGGGGAGCTGGCGTTGTAAGTATTGACCAGGTTTTCGACGGCTCGCTGGTACTCGAGGCTGCCGCTGTACCAGTAGTGGACGTGCAGCCCGTGCAGCGCTGCGCGCTGGACGCCCAGGGCGCTGGCAGGTGCAGGGGGGGTTGGGGTTTGAGACGGCTGCGCCTGGGCTGGCAGAGGGATTGTCGCTTGCACAGCCGGCGAGGGATGCGGCGTGACAGCCGGCGTCGCGCCGATCGCTGACGGCTGCCGTACCGGTCCGCTGCAAGCCGCCATGGAAAGCGCCACAGCCAGCGCCAGGGGTATTTTATTTATCCAATGAGTTCGGTAGATTCTGATCATCATCATGGGTTCGCGGTCGCGAGAGTATGCCCAATAGTTTACCGGATGCGCTCCCGTTTGACCAGCGTTGCTGGCGGTATTCTTATAAAAGA
>JAJYJF010000295.1:3202-3746 GCA_021796375.1 Chloroflexota bacterium
TATTCAACCTCTCAGCTTGAATGCGCGCAGACGGTTCCCTATTGTATAATCGCAGTATTACCGGTCATGAGGAGCTTGCGGACAGCCAGTGACGATTTTTAGACGCATCAAAATCATCCTCCGTTCGGTGGTCGTGATCCTTCTCCTCTTGCTGCTGGTCACCCGCAGCGACCTGGCTCCTGCCGATGAGGAGGAAGAGGTCCGGGCGTTCACCCGCAACATCGAGTTCGATTACATCTCCTGGACTCTACACGCAATGTGGCTGAAGATCTCCCAGGAAGCCCTGGGCGCCAACCACTACCTGACACCTGCCGCCCAGCACAACCTCGTCTACCGCTACCTGGACCTGATCAAACAGCAGTCCGAAACTGAAAACCAGATCTCGGATATCTACACGAATCCCGAATCGCACCAGCCGGAGATCCTGACCGCCTCACTGAGCACGAATCTGCAAGCGGTTCAGGGTACGATCCGCTGGATCGGCCCGATCGCCGAATCTATCCTCCAGGGGCAGGTGAGCGAGGTGCTCGCATCCGACGGGTTG
>JAJYJF010000296.1 GCA_021796375.1 Chloroflexota bacterium
GTCGATCCGCTGGCCGGGATTGGACGGGGGAGCGGTCAGCTCGCCGGGGTTGCCGGTTCGTAGGGCTGCAGCGGCGGCTCGATCAATTTTTGTTTTGGAACCAGGGACTCGCCAACATGCAGGCAGCCGCAGTCCGTGCACTGGAAAGCTGTTTTCAATGGGAGATGCCTGGTTCGCACCATGCATTTCGGGCACCACGTCCAGACGAAGCTCTTGGTTGTCTGCATCGTATCCACCTTTGAACCGGAAGGGTTGATCTCGCTGCTCTGATTATAGAACATATGATCTATTAATGCAACCCCGCAAGTTTGAAAATCCCGATTCTGACCCTTGAATCGAATCACCCCTCGATTTCAGCCTGGCGCCTCAGGCAGGGCCTGGCGCGATCATCCAGACTGGTTGGGGTGATTTGCTTGGGTGGTGCTTTTCCTGGGCGGGTCTGCCCGGGGTGGAATGGATTTCAAGGCTATTGTAACCCGCCGGACTCGGCTGGTAAAGTACGTGGTGAAAAGTTTAAGGAGAGCGCCTATTTAACATGTCTTTAAGGTTGGCTTCCGCCGGCCTCCGCGCCGGACCCCGAGCTCGGGGATGCGCCAGCCCTGAGCACCATGCGCCCATCCTCGCCCGCCTCGTAGCGGAACGGACCCTGCGGCACGAGGTTATCCACCTCCAGGTCGCCGGCGTCCATCGCTTCCCAGATCATCTGGAAAGGCGCTTTGCCCTCGACCCATTTTTCCACAATCACGATGCCGTGCCCGGGCAGCTGGGTAAAGACGATCTGGCGGGGGTCTTGCGGGTTTTCCAGCGTTTGCGACGCGTGAAAGGCCGCCTGGATGGCGCGCGCCTGGGCTTCGGTGGAGCAGGAGACCGGGTAATGGTAATATGCGCTGTGAAGGTGCACGTGTTCGATGCGTTGCGGGTTGAAGCTGCGGATCCCCCGGTGACCGTGCAGCTTGGAGCGGGCAACGGGAACCTCGATGGGATCGTTGCAAGAATTATGCCAGTTTATCCGCGGCAGGCCGAGATCCATCTCGATCAGCTCAACCGCCTCCGACGAGGGCGGATCGTTGCGTTTGCCTTCCACGTGGCGCACCAGCGCCCCCAGCCCGTCCGGGCGGACCCCGGCGATCACGGCCAGCTCGTCGTCGGTCAGGTTCTCTTTCTCCACCGGGCGCGCGCTGCCGGTGATGGTCGCCACCAGGCAGCCCAGATCGGTATCCCAGGTGGCGTAACAGCCCTCGCTGTACTGGCTCGAGATCGCCCCGCTCAGCGCCGGGACGTTGACCAGGTTGCCCACCACCACCATTTCGGTGAAGAAATTGCGCACCCCCAGCTCGCGCCCGGCGATCCGCATGGCCTGAGGGGTGCGCAGGGCCTGCCATTCTGCCTGGGAGATGAGCTCGCCGACGATCTGGTGGTTGGTGATCTCGTGCGTGCTCACCGCGGTCAAAACCCGAAGAGCCAGGTCCTGATAAAAAGTCTTCGGGTCGGAAGCGTCGGTGCGCGGGAAAGCGCCCACCAGGTCGAAAGTATAGGCTTCCTGGGGCTGCTCCTCCCCGACAACCAGGATGATGCGCAGGCACATGGCCTGAGATTGGAGCAGCCGCGCCACGGCCAGGATCGGCCCGCCGCGCCGCCCCTGCTCGTGCATGGTGTGCGGCGCGCGCGGGGACAGCCCCGGGAACTGGTAATCGGCCGGGTCGACCTCGGGTTTCTCCAGGATTTTCTCGAAATAGCCCATCAGGTCGCCCAGCTGCTGCGGGGTAACCTGGATCAGGGTGAAGACCGTGGGGGAATTTTCCAGTTTGAAGCGGCGCCTGGAGGTGAAAAACAACGCTTCACGCCAGTTGGCCGGCTCGCCAAAGCGGGCCGTGGTCACCACCACATCCGTGGTCCCCTGGGGCGCCGGCAGGACGGTATGCCCCATCTCGGCGAAGGCCGCCATCAGGCTGCGGGCCACCCCGGCGATCATGGGGGTCTCCGCACCCGGCACGTACGCGATCCGGATCGTTTTTAACCAATCGTGGGTGGGCTTTTTCTGCCCGGTAGTTACGGTTTCCATAGCCTCAGATGAATTTTCGGGTTTACCTCTCCCAGCCGTTCAAATGCAGCCGGCGGACCGCCCAATCCGCCAGGCCAGGAGAGAGGACGTTGACGAAATAGTACAGCCATCCCTGCCAGGGGACGATCACCTCTGCCTGCCGGCGGCGGATCCCGCGCAGGATCGCCCGCGCCACCGCCTCGGCCGAGATCATGTTCGAAATGGCCGGCACGCGCAGCTGGTTTGTCAGCAAAGGCGTATCTACCCGCGCCGGGGAGACGACGGTGACGGACACGCCGGTCCGGTAAAGGTCCTGCCGGAGGACTTCTCCATAGCCCGTCAGCGCCCCCTTCGAAGCGGCGTACGGCGCATCGCCGGGCAGTCCCTTCCGCCCGTCCAGGCTGGAGACCAGCACGATATGCCCGCTGCGGCGGGCGAGCATCGACGGGAGCACCGCCTGGACGGCGTTGGTGCATCCGTAGAAGTTCACCGCCATGGCCCGCTCGAGAATTGCCTGGGTGATCTCGGGCCCCGGGCGGCGCACGTACTCGCCGGCGTTTGCGATCAGGATATCGACCTTCCCAAAGCGCTGGAAGACTTCCTGCCCCAGGCGGGAAATCTCTTCTGGGCGAGAGACATCTACCTGGAATGCCTCCGCCTCCACGCCTTTCGAGCGGCATGCGTCCGCCGCCTGGTTTAACGCGGTTAGATTCCGCGACGCCAGCGCGACGCAGGCGCCCTGCCCCGCCAGAGCGAGCGCCGTGGCGCGCCCGATCCCGCTGGACGCGCCAGTAATGAGTGCTACCTTCCCAGAGAAATATCCTGCCATCTCGCCAGCCGCCATCCTATAATAGCCATGATTTTACATGATTCTGGCCGCCTGCACGCCCAGAAAAACAAAACGGGTCAGCCGATTCAGTTTAACCCCCAGGCGAGTCTTTTGATGTGGGGGATAGCGAAACCGGGTGGTTGCGGTTAAAATTAGAAAGCTTTCAGTTCACCGTGATGGGTAAAAAAAATAGGGCGGCGAGGGAGGAAAAATGGCTTTCCGGCGATTTCCAGACCAGTTCTTGTGGGGCACGGCGACCGCGGCCTATCAAATCGAGGGCGGTTGGGATGCGGATGGGAAGGGTGAGAGCATCTGGGATCATTTCACGCACCAACCCTACCGGATCGCGGACGGCGCGACGGGAGACGTCGCCTGCGATCATTACCACCGCTGGCGCGAAGATGTAGCCCTCCTGCGCTCGCTGGGCGTGCAATCCTACCGGTTTTCGGCATCCTGGCCGCGCATCCTACCGGAGGGGCGCGGGAAGATCAACCAGCCCGGGCTGGATTTCTACTGCCGGCTGGTCGACGCGCTCCTCGAGGCCGGCATCCAGCCCAACCTGACCCTGTACCACTGGGACCTGCCCCAGGCGCTCCAGGAACAGGGCGGATGGGTGAACCGCGATTCAGTCAGGTGGTTCGCCGATTACGCCGAGATCCTGTTCCGCAGCCTGGGCGACCGGGTGAGGTTGTGGTCGACCCACAACGAGCCGTATGTTGCCACCTTCCTCGGCCACGCCAGCGGGGATTTCGCGCCGGGGCTGGCGAGCGTTGCGGATGCCTACCAGGTCGCCCACCACCTGCTGCTCTCCCACGGGCTGGCCGTCCAGGCCTTCCGCGCCGGGGGATTTCCAGGAAAGATCGGGCTCGTCTTGA